>MTKS01000369.1 GCA_004028495.1 Candidatus Electrothrix marina | reverse complement strand
TCATAAAGTTTAAGGTAACCGGCAAGGATGACAAGGTCAATATCATATTCCGCCAGAATCGTATTGATGGCTGAATTATCGGCGGCGTGAACGGCCGGATACCCATATTTCTGTGCTTTTTCCAGCCCCAAGGCGTCACCGACATTGGAGACAACCACTTGAATCTCCGCCTTCATCGTGCCAGCCTGAATACCTTCATGAAAATTATCCAAAGTTCTGCCTGATCCGGACAGCAGCACTGCTATCTTCTGCATTATTTTCTCCTTTACCGCATAGAGCTGCATAGAGGAAACACAAAAGGCGGCCCGAACCGGACCGCCCTTTCCTGCACCTTTCTGTTTTTATTCCCCGTCAAAATAGGGATTGCTGTCCGCATCCACTTTCACCAGCCAATCGGCAATGGCGGTGTCATACGCCGAGGTCAACTGAAAAACCTTAACAGCCAGCTTGAACCTGGTCTTCAGGGTGGTGTTGCCGGTCTCGCGAATTTCAGCCAGTACCTGATCGTAATCAGCAGGATCAACGATCACAGTCACATCCCGAAAGTTCTTGGCTGACGCCCGCAACAGGGTCGGTCCGCCGATATCGATATTTTCAATAGCATCACCAAGGGTACAATTCGGATCTGCCACGGTTTTCTCAAAGGCATACAGATTCACCGCCACAATATCAATGGGCTTAATACCGTGCTCTGCGCACTGCTGCTGATGATCGGCATTTTCCCGCTGATTGAGAATACCGCCATGGACCAGAGGATGCAGGGTCTTCACCCGTCCATCCAGCATTTCGGGGAAACCGGTGAACTCGGACACGTCGGTCACGGCGATCCCGTTATCCCGCATTTTCTTGGCCGTTCCGCCGGTGGACAGAATTTCAATGCCCATCTCGGTTAATGCCTTGGCAAAATCTTCGATACCGGATTTATCGGTCAGGCTGATTAAGGCCCTTTCTACTTTGTTCATTTTTCCTTTCCTCACTCAAATAGGTCGTTCTTTGTAATGCTATATATCTATTTTGTATTCCTGTCTTCTTTTCGAATCATGAATGCATCGCCCGCAGGACAGCAGGGCAAGGGCACCAACCAACTCAGTCCTTGCGCAGAAATTTTATGATCTTTCGTCGGTCCCGTTTATCAGGTCGTCCTTCAGGCCGGGAGGCAGGTGCTTTGACCAAACGCCGTTCTTCACGGGCCTTCTCGCGCTGAGCCTGGGATTCTTCGGTTTCTTCATACAGCGTTTGAGCCACCTTGGCCGGTCCACGACGACTGCTTAAGGCCAAAATGCGAATTGTATATTCCTCAGTGCCTCGTTTGACCCGCAGCAACTCCCCCCCTTGCACAATCCGGGAAGGTTTCACCCGCTTACCGTTGAGATGAACATGCCCGCCGCTCACCGCCTTTGAAGACAACGAACGTGTCTTGAAAAAACGGGCCGCCCATAACCATTTATCCAGACGGACAGCGTTTTCCTTTTGATATTCTTTGTTCATTTTGTTCAGAAATCAGTCTCTTCAATTATGCTGTCAAGGTGCATAATTTTTTTGCGGATATGTCCCAAGGAACCGTTTTCATAATTTTTAATTTTATCAGTGAGTGTTGCCGCAAGCTTGTCAAGTTGCTTTTGAAGATCCGCTGTATTCTTTTGATCCTGAAACACTCTGAAGAAAGCGAGCCAATGTTCAGCGGCGATCCCGCATAAACTCTCTTCTTTTGCCTTGTTCAAATATGTATCCATTAAACCGGTGCGCGAAAATCGACCAAAGTTACCCCCACCATCAGAGACAGGTTTATCAGATATCGGGTCGCTCTTTTTAGGATATGGTGAAATACCTTCAGGGCTTTTTATTTCTGTTTTCGATCTTGTTTTTCTCAGATATTGCCAATGATAATTTCGATATTCCGCAGCATATCCTGATGATTCTACGTAAGGAACGAATGTTTTCGGTGACCCGGAAATAACGTTGCTTAATGCCCAAGGAACAACCACG
>MTKS01000368.1 GCA_004028495.1 Candidatus Electrothrix marina | reverse complement strand
CCTCCTGTATGGCTTTTACCAAAGCCCGAGCCTTTTCAGGGGTCAGGTGAGTAAAGACGGTGCCGTTGATCAGGGCGGCAACCTCCTGATCCCCCATACCGATATCCGCTGTGGCAAAGAGGCCGATACGACCGTCCGCTGTCACTGAATCGACGGGACAGCCTGCGGCTTCGCTGAAAGCTGCCGCCACCTCATCATAGCCCTGCATGATGGAGACCGGGCCGTTGTTGAGGTAGACCGTGTATTGTCCTCGCGGTTTTTGCGAGAGGAGGTGATAAAAAGAGACGGTCTGTTGGATATCCGCCCAGGACAGGCCCACTTCCCGGGCAAGCTGCCGGGCGGCGGTATCGCTGACACAGCGATTCTGCTCCTGTACTGCAAGCAGCATATCAAGCAGCCGGGTCGGATCGTTGTCATATTTTGCGGCAAGAGCACCAATGGCGGCAATACGGTCGGACATAGATTCCCCCTGTTGAAGAATGGCAGAAAAAGCCATCGTACAGCATCGTATAGTACCATGCTTCTTCTTCTTTGCAGTAAAAAAATGGCAGGATGGTGAAATGCTGTATCTAATATTAATTATTGCACCTTTTGTTGATATGAAAGTGGGCGGTGACTCACCCGAGTCACCAGCGATTTTCATGCTTTGTCGTCCCGGCTCGCTGGGCTGGAGATGAGAAATTGTTTTTTATTTTCTGTTGATGAGATTTTTTGCTGTAAAAACGGCATGAAATTTCATATCCTTAAAATTAATGATCTTGTAACAGTCAGAAAAGAGTAAGGCGTTAACGGCGACTCAAAGAGTTACGAGGAGAGTTTTTGGAAAATGGACTTCTCATGAAACCATCAGAATTTATTTTAGGTGGATATTTGAACGTCTGCTTATGTTATACCGTATAAACATTCATTTTCAAGCACGGGTACTATGGAAAGAAAAAAAATGAACTGCTGGGAGTTTAAGAAGTGCGGCAGAGAATCTGGAGGAGGGAATGTTACCCCGTACGGCGTATGTCCTGCTGCAATTGATGAACGAGCAGATGGTATTCATGGGGGGAAGAATGGCGGGCGTTGTTGTTGGGTTGTGGCGTCGCGATATAATGGTGTGGAAGGTACGTACGGCTGTTTCGCTGGAGGATTACATGAGTGTTATGAATGTGATTTTTACAATATAGTTAAAGATACTAGTGAATTGATTTTTACGTTGTAGTTTTGATATTGAGCGTGTTTGATGAAGGAATAGGGAGGCACGATTCATTCACCATCAGCTCTTTTCTTTGGTCGGCCCGCTTTTCCTGGGGATACCCGACGCCCAAGTAGCTCACTTATTTCAGTATTAAATTGATCGTCTCCAAGGGAGAAATTACCATTGGTGGCTTTTCGTATCTTATCGATTTCAACTGGGTCCAGTTCCTGCTGGAATAACTCTCTATACGCCTGCTGTCTTTCTGCTGAGTTCCCCCCTAGCTTTTTATACAGGGGGTGAGGCTTGATCAAATCCGATGGTTCGCCTTGGGCGTTTATGCCGAAACTCGACCAGCCGTATTCGCCGGGGTCTTGGACTCTTCCGGCACGGACAGGATTCATCTCGATATATCTTTGACAGGTAAAAAGATAGGTTTCCTGTTGGATGATGCAGGAACGAAATCTTCCCTCCCAAAGGGTGCCGCTTCGTTGGTACGTCCGGTTAACATACTGTACATATCGCTGCCCGAGCCGTTTCATCAATTTGCCGGCACTCTCTGCTTTTTGCGGGGTGAGCAGCAGGTGAACATGATTTTTCATCAAGACAAAGGCATGAACAGAGCACCTCGAAATTCTGGCATATTTTTTAAGCCAATCAAGATAAAAGAGGTAGTCTTCATCTGCAAAGAAACAGGCTTGTCGGTTATTTCCGCGCTGGATGATGTGGAGCGGGGTTCCTGGAACTATGATTCGTGATCGTCTTGGCATGAGCTGACTATACACTATTGTGGCATAATGGTAAATAAGAAAAACGTGG
>MTKS01000367.1 GCA_004028495.1 Candidatus Electrothrix marina | reverse complement strand
TTTTGGTTTTTTCTTTCTTGAGGAGATCAAATAAAAACATCCCGTCCCCGGTAGTACAAGCCCTTTGCGGACTGCGCAGTGATGCGGATTACAGAGCAGCATCGAATCCCAAAATCAATCAACAAATATCCGCTTGAAGAAGAAGATTGTCATGTACCACAGCGTACCTACTTTGTAGTTAAAAACGCCTGAAAAAATATTCCTCCAAAAAACAACTCGACAAACATCTGACGTGTTTTATTTTCTTTCGGACGTCTTCACCTTATTATCTGTAACCAGACATTGTGACATTATGTTAAGATGAAGGTAATTAATCGAACCGATGAAAAAGGGGACAGATTTATTTTTCTTTTTCAAGAGACCCATTTCGCCACCAAATGGCAATTGAAATATTTGTCCCCTTTTTCCCGATCACGCCCAACTTAGAAGAGGAACAGGGGAGATATGAAAGCAATACCCGAGGAGCAATGGCACCGGTTAGAGGCAGATACAATTCTTTCTCTCTTGCAAGCCAATACGGAGCAAGGGCTTGCCCAGCAGGAGGCGGAGCAACGACTCGTCCGTTTCGGCCCCAACGTCCTGACGACAAAGGCAGGCAAGAGCAAGCTGGTGCGATTTTTGCTCCAGTTTCATCAACCCTTGATCTATATCCTGATCGCATCCGGTATTATCACTGCCCTGCTCCAGGAATGGGTGGATTCCGGGGTTATTTTCGGGGTGGTGCTGGCCAACGGTATTATCGGCTATATCCAGGAGGCCAAGGCGGAAAGCAGTCTCGCCGCCCTGGCCCGAACCATGATTGCCGAGGCCACAGTGTTGCGCTCAGGCGGCAAACAGCGCATAGATTCTACCCAGTTAGTTCCGGGTGACTTGGTCCTGCTTACGGCAGGGGATAGGGTTCCGGCGGATATGCGCCTTCTCCATTGCCGGGACCTGCAAGTGGATGAATCCGCCCTGACCGGTGAGTCCGTGCCTGTGGCCAAGGATACCAGCCCTCTGCCTGAAGAAACAGTCCTGGCAGAACGGCGCAATATGGCCTATGCCTCCACGATGGTCACCTATGGGCAGGCAAACGGAATTATTACCGCAACCGGCGATCAGACCGAAGTGGGCCGTATCTCCCGTCTGATGTCCACAGCTCAGGATTTAGCCACCCCCCTGACCCGCAAGATTGCTGAGTTCAGTCAGGTGTTGCTCTATGCCATCCTGTTTTTAGCCGCCCTCACTGTTGGAGTGGGCCTGCTCCGAGGCCAACCGCTGTTTGATCTGTTCATGGCTGCGGTCGCCTTGGCAGTGGGAGCCATCCCGGAAGGCTTACCGGCAGCGGTCACCATTACCCTGGCTATCGGGGTTTCCAGAATGGCCAAACGGCGGGTCATTATCCGCAAACTGCCTGCTGTGGAGACCCTGGGCAGCACCACGGTGATCTGTTCGGACAAGACCGGTACCCTGACCGAAAATCATATGACCGTACAGGCGATTATTGCCGGTCAGGAGCAGTATGCAGTCAGCGGCTCCGGCTATGCTCCCCAGGGAGTGATTACTCGCCGGCATGATCAGCAAGGAGCCTTGATGCCTACCGAACAGGAGGCCCCGGCCCTCCATCACTGCCTCCGGGCCGCTGCCCTGTGCAATGATAGTGTGTTGAAAGAAAACGAGGAAGGCTGGCAGGTCCAGGGCGATCCCACTGAGGGGGCCATGCTTACGGTTGCCGAAAAAGCGGGTTATCCCGTTCAGGAACTTCACGCCCGATATCCTCGCCTGGACAGCATTCCCTTTGAATCCCAGCACCAGTTCATGGCTACTCTCCATGATACAGATCCCGCTGAAACATCCACGATCTACACCATTTGCATCAAGGGAGCAGCGGAGCAGATTCTGGCCAAATGTGAGCACTGTCTGACCGATGAGGGCACCACCGCGCCCCTGGATCAGGAGCAGGTCCATGAAGATGTGGCCCGGCTGGCGGCCCGAGGGCTGCGGGTGCTGCTTTTGCGGAA
>MTKS01000366.1 GCA_004028495.1 Candidatus Electrothrix marina | reverse complement strand
TCTGACAGCAACCGCATGTACATCAAGCCGTTTTTTCCCCCGAAAGCACGATTCCTTCAGCCGAAAACCCAAATCCACCCTTCCTGCAACAGCTGGCGCATGCTGCTCTGCCATGAAAAAGCCAATACCGCTGAGCCGAGTGCCGTTAAGGCTGAGCGAAAATTTGAGATGTTCGCGCAGGCAATGGACGTCCTCCAGCTGAACATCTCGGACAAGAAAAACCGGCTCCGGATTGCCCTCACCAAAGGGTTCCATAAGCTGCAATCCCCGCAGGAGTTTCTGACAATTTTGGTCGTTATTCAGCAGGGCATCAACCATGATGCCCTGTTGCTGCTCATCACGCTCCATTTTTCGAACCTGATTATCAAAGAGGGAACGGAAGGTAACAAAGGCATCCTGCCGTACAGTGAGCCCCGCCGCCATAGCATGACCGCCGAAACGAAGGATCTGTTCCTGGCAAAGCTCAAGGGCCCGGTGTAAATCCAGTCCGGGCACGGAACGACCTGATCCTTTGACAACCGCTACCTCCCCCTCCTCTGAGGAATATGGCTGAGTCTCGCCGGTAAAGACCAAGGATGGCAGCTGAAAGCGATCCACCATCCGAGAGGCAATAATACCGATAACCCCCAGATGCCAATGCCTGCCGTACAACACGAGGCTTTCCATGCCCTCCTTGACCTGCTCTTCGGCCTGGCGTACTGCCTCATCCAGCACTGCCGCTTCAAGTTCTCGACGGAGAAGATTGGCCTGCTCCAGTTCTTTTGCCAGCTCGGTCGCTGTCTTTCCTGTGCTCAGGAGGAGATCCGCAGCCAGCTGAGGCTTACCCAATCGGCCCGCAGCATTGATCCTCGGAGCCAGCTGATAGGCAATATTTTCCGCTGTGATCAGGCCCTGCCCTGTTCCGGTGGCCTTGCACAGGGCTCGGATACCGGGCCTGCCATGCTCGCCGATAACCTCCAGCCCCGCCCTGACCAGAATGCGGTTGACCCCGGTCAAGCTCATCACATCGGCAACCGTGCCCAGAGCCACCAAATCGAGAAAATCGCGCAGATTGAGCATGGTGTCCTTGGTCCAAACACCCAGCTCTACCAACCTACGGCGTAGGGCCATAATCAGAAAAAAAGCCACTCCTACCCCGGATAAGCCCTTATAGACAAACTCGCAATCCTTCTGGCGTGGGTTAACCACGGCATCGGCTTGAGGAATCCTGCCCGGCTCGCTTGACGGCTGATGGTGGTCCGTGATAATCACCCGGAAGCCCAGTTGCTGGGCATAGGCCACCTCTTCTGCACTGGTGATACCGCAATCCACCGTAATCAGGAGGGCAGGCATGCGCACCTTTTTCGCCAGGATGTCAACGGATTTCATGGTCAGACCATAATCATCGGTCAGCCGGTTGGGCAGATGCCAGATCGCCTTGACGTCAAGCTTGGCCAGAAAATCGGTCAGCAATACGGTTGCGGTGATCCCGTCCACGTCGTAATCCCCGTGAATCACCACCTGTTGCCCGGCCTGTATGGTCTCAGCCAGGATATCAACAGCGGCGTCCAGTCCTTTCAGGGCTGCCGGTGAAGGCAGTTCGGCTAGCTGGGGCGTGAGAAAGGGGGTCGCAGCTTCCGGGCTTGTCAGCCCGCGTCGACAGAGGAGTTCGGCAACGACCTCTGGCAAACGGAGGTCCTGGGCCAGTTTGCGGCTGCATGCGACCTCGGAAGGTGTCATGGGCGGTGGCAGGATGTAGGGAGGTTGTTCTTCTGTGGTGGTCAAGGTGTTGAGTTAGTTTGGTTGAGGGTGATGAATTTGTTATGCTTATCGTAGGATACCGATATCCCGAAGGGGTTATATTTATCAAGCTCGGGGTAACGGCTTGGTGTGCTCAGGGTATGGTATATACAGCCCCGTTGGGGGTAGAAAAAATCGACAACGCTTCGCGTAGAAGAAGGTAGAAAACAACAGTTCAAAAATCTATCGTGGAATTTTCCCTGCCGGTTGAGTGCTGTTGCCGCTGTTCTTGCCATACCACGCCACAGCATTC
>MTKS01000365.1 GCA_004028495.1 Candidatus Electrothrix marina | reverse complement strand
CATTTATTTCATATTTCGCTGTCCCGGCTCGCCGGGATGGGGGAAGGACGGCAACATGTTGACAGTACGCGCTAACAAAGACATATCACCCCCTCAAGGCATCGCTATCTGTCTTTTTCTGTTTATCATTCTTTCCGGAATATCAGTTTCTGCACAAACAGGCATGAACTTGGTACATCAGGGCGATATTTTTTATCGCCAATTCGATAACTTGGAGGCCTTAACCTCGTATAAAAAAGCTCTGGAAATTACGCCGGGGAACTTCGAGTGTCAGACCAAAGTAATCAGGGCCTATAATGATGTCGGAGAGGATCTGTCTTCGGAGAAGTCGGAGCCCTACTATGAACATGCAGTCCGACAGGCTGAAGAATTACAGAAGAAATTTCCTGAAAAAGCAGAAAGTTATTATTGGCTGGCGGTCAGCTACGGTAATCTTGCCCTTTTACGGGGAAGCAAAGAAAAGGTTAAGCTCTCAGGCTTTGTGGAGAAAAATATCCAAAAGGCTATTACGATGAACCCGGATTACGCTGATGCCTATGTAGTTTTGGGAATTTATTATAAAGAGGTGGCCGGCCTGAACAGCTTCTTAAAAGCCTTTGCCCATATTTTTTTCGGTGACCTGCCCGAAGGGACATACGACGATGCTGTCCGCTCATTCCGCAGGGCAATAGCACTCCGGACCACACGGCCGGTCTACACCTCTTTTCTCTTAGGGCATACCTATGAATCCCTGAACAAACCGGAAAAGGCAAAAGAAGCGTACAACCAGACAGCTCGCCTTCCCGGCACTGATCACCGGGATCATGTCATGAAAGAGCGAGCGAGGAGGAGATTGCAGTCATTATGAGCTACTGTGACCGGGCAAGGTTAATAAACCTGCTTTTCAGGAAAGGGTACTTTCAACCGTGGCAAAGGTGGAACAGCCACCGGCAAGATTTTCCACCTCAACACGGAACCAGCTGACCTCCGAAGTGGCTTTCAAGGCATCACCAAGCTGACCGCACAGGGATTCAACAGATGCGGTCCGTTCCGAGCCCGCCCTGATAGCCTGTTGAACCATGCCGATCAGGTCTTCAAGCCAGATAAACTCATTAAAGCGAACAGAGACCTGGGCATAGCCCCAACGCCCCATAGATTCAGGCAGCGTGATAGGCACATTCAGTTCCATGACCAAATCATCGCATTCCTGCAGCGAACCGTGCAGACGGCATTCATAGCGATCCATACCGGAACCTTCTTCAGCTGCGCGTTCAAGAAAATAAGGAAACCGTACTTCCAGATGGGCCGCTTCGGCATCAAGCTGATCCTTCATGTCCTGAAGAATCAGATGAAACTTCTGCAGATCAAATTTGCCGTGGAACCTGTTCAGGATCTCGACAAAAACGACTCATATGCGTCCCTTTAAAGCGATGGGGCAGGTTCACATACATGTCCACGGTGGCCACCGTATGTTGCAGGTTCTTTTGGCGGTCCAGTACGGTGACGGGGTAGGAAATAGTTTTTACGCCGACCTTGCGAATACTGATTCGGCGATCATCCTGAAGGTTCTGAATATCTTTCATGACAGAGATAACTGCCCGACAGGCAGTCATAAAAATGCAAAAAGCCGACGCGGCCCGCAAAAAAGTATGGTGAAAACGGCGAAAGCACGTTCTCCGCCGGGGTCAGCCTCCGGCTTAGTCGAGATATTTATGAACAGCGGCTTTCAGCTCGTCTGTATTGGCGGACTTGACGATATACTCATCCGAGGCCCAGGCACCGAAATCTTCTTTATATTCCGGATAAGCGGAACTGAGGATAATCGGCAGTTCGGAGTTGATGGCCTTCATCTGGCGGAGAACCTCAATACCGTTCATCCCCGGCATATTGATATCAAGAATCACCAAATCCGGCGGTGTTCCCTTAAAAACTTCCAATGCCTGATCACCATTATGGGCGACCTCCACAGCAAAACCCTCTTCCTCTATTTCCTCTCTGTATAACAAGAGAATGCTCTCCTCGTCATCAACAAGCAGCACCTTTTTTTTCCCAC
>MTKS01000364.1 GCA_004028495.1 Candidatus Electrothrix marina | reverse complement strand
CGGAGAATTACGGCAACCTGGGCCTTGTGTATTATACACGCGGTGAGCCGGACAAGGCCGAGGAGATGCACCGGAAAGCTCTGGAGCTTGACCAAGCTCTGGGCAGCAAGCAAGGCATGGCGGAGGATTACGGCAATCTGGGCCTTGTGTATCAGACACGCGGCGAGCTGGACAAGGCGGAGGAGATGTACAGGAAGAGCCTTGCAATCAGCGAGGCATTGGGGTTGAAGGAAGCAACGGCGAGCATCTACGGCAATCTGGGTATTGTGTACAAGAAGCGCGGTGAGCTGGACAAGGCCGAGGAGATGCACCGAAACGCCTTGGAGCTTAACCAAGCTCTGGGCAGCAAGCAAGGCATGGCAATCAATTACACCAATTTGGGCAATGTGTATGAGAAACGCGGCAAGCTGGACAAGGCGGAAGCAGCTTGGAAAAAGAGTCTGCACCTGTATCAGGCAATGGGGCATCCCGATGCCAAGATGATTCAGCAATGGCTGGATGAGCTGGCCCAAGATCGTGCCAAGCAACAGGCACCCTCTGCCGACAATCCCCGATAGTGTGATCGGGAGAAGCTCGATAGTGCTTTCGAGCTGGCCCGATAGTACTATCGGGGAACGCCCGATAACGGTATCGAGATTCCCGCCCGTGTTCCTTCCGCAATCCCTCAATTTCCCTCTTGACAAATCCCTGCCGCAGTTTTACGCTTTGATCCTCACCTTTTCGTAATCACCCGAAGCAGTTAACCTGATTTCCGGAAGTATGACGAGACAGCCCGGCGGATCAGCGAATAATTCAAGCAATCACGTTCTATGAAGAAAGTTATCAGCACCGAAAAAAAGCCTATCAAGCTCTGGCTTGACGATCTGGAAGCCGGAGCCTTGGAGCAGGCCAAGCATCTTGCCAATCTCCCTTTTTCCTTCCGCCACATCGCCCTCATGCCGGACGCGCATCAGGGCTACGGTATGCCCATAGGTGGGGTGTTGGCCACAGAGGGCGTGGTGATTCCCAATGCGGTCGGTGTGGATATCGGCTGCGGGATGTGCGCCGTGAGAACCTCCATCCAGGAGATCGAACAAGATGCCCTGAAGAAGATAATGGGAGATATCCGCAAGCGGATACCGGTCGGATTCAAGCATCATAAAAAGGCCCAGGACGAATCCTTCATGCCCGATAGTTCCTCGGGCTGTCTTGACGAATTGAAAATTGTGCGCGGGGAATATCGTTCCGCACTCAAGCAATTGGGAACTTTGGGAGGAGGCAATCATTTCCTTGAGATTCAGCAGGGGAGCGACGGCTTTATTTGGCTGATGATTCACTCCGGGAGCCGTAATCTCGGCTATAAGGTGGCCCATCATTATAATAAACTGGCCATTGCGCTGAACCGAAAATGGCATACCTCGGTGCCGGAGAAATGGCAGCTGGCCTTCCTGCCTTTCGACGGTCGGAAAGGGCAGGGTTATCTCCAAGAGATGCAATACTGCGTGGATTTTGCCTTGGCAAATCGGCAACTGATGATGCAAGGGATGCAGGAGACCTTTGCTGAGGTGGTTGGCGATGTCCAGTTTGCAGAGATGATCAACATCGCCCATAATTATGCGGCAATGGAGCATCATTTTAAAAAGGATGTGATGATCCACCGTAAGGGCGCGACCAGGGCCTATGCCGGTCAGCTTGGGATCATTCCCGGCAGCCAAGGGACAGCGAGCTATATTGTGCAGGGCAGGGGAGAGCCGGAAAGCTTTATGTCCTGCTCACACGGGGCCGGGCGCAGGATGGGACGGAAGCAGGCCCAGAAGGAACTTGATCTTGCTGCGGAAAAAGAGCGGCTTGATGCCATCGGAGTGATCCACAGTATACGGCATGTAAAAGATCTTGATGAGGCACCGGGTGCCTATAAAGATATTTCCAAGGTTATGGATAATCAGAAGGATCTTGTTGATATTCAGGTTGAATTGCGGCCTCTGGCGGTGATAAAAGGGTAGGGGAGACCGGCTGGTCGCCCCTTGTATTAATGACAGGGCAACCGCCGGTTGC
>MTKS01000363.1 GCA_004028495.1 Candidatus Electrothrix marina | reverse complement strand
GCGGTTTTCCCGACAGCCTTGAATGTAACTTTTACTGCACGGTTAAAAATTCGACAAAGCTGCTTGTTGAAGCATAGCTCTCATCTTCAGCTCATCGGGTGCATGCGTTGCCCGTGACCTGCGGTTCCCCTCTCCCCTCCCCTGCTGCCTACCACTTATTATAACTAGGATAATCACAAAAAAAGGTAATTAAAAGAGGATCGGTTGCATGACAGACAAGACCGGTAAATTCGAGATCCCCTTTTAATTACCTTGACTCAAGGTAATACCACCACAAAGTGCTACTTGTCAAGCCTTATCGTGAATAGTTATCTTTCTTCAAACAGAAAAAAACCCGCTCGGTACACACGCAGAGAAAATACGGGGCGTGGAGGAGCTTCACTTCAGAGGCGTTGCTCTCAATAATCTCGGCAGCTCTTCAACCAAGTACAACGGAAGAGACAACAACCGAAACGTCCCGGAGTTTTTTGCCAGAGAAAAGGTTGCTTCATGCAGACTCGGCAGATCGGCATTGAAACAGACTCCCAGCGTGCGTTCCTTTTCCAGCAGGAAGACCTGAAGTGATTTCAGGGTGCCGGTTTTCCCTGCTTTGACCTCTACCGGAAAAATCCCGCTGCCGATCGACAGCACATAATCAACCTCGGAAGACGCCTGCCGTTTCTCTCTGACCCAATAGAAAAGCTCCGGTTCTTCATAGGGTTGCCGCGTATACAGCAGGTGCTGACCGATAAATTGTTCACACAGGGAACCTGCATTAATCAGGGAAACATCGTCCACATGGACAATATCGGCATAGCTCATCCCGCAGGCCGTGGTCAGCAGGCCGACATCCAAAAACAACGGCTTTTGCACCTTCTGATTGCATTCCGCCCGTAAGGGTATGCCGTTGGCAGCGGTATGATAAACCGGTGCATAAACACGAGCCAACGCCAGGAGATGCAGGGCCTTTTTCACTTCCGTGCTTTTTTCATTCCGGTCCAGATTGACGTATTTCAGCTTCTGTCCCACATGGAGGGGCAGACTTTGAAACACGTTCTGGAGCAGGCGGCGATTGACCCGTTGCCCGTACTTGCTGAAGTCATCCCGATAGGTGAGCAGAATGGACTGCTTGACAGCATCTGCTTCGAGCATGGAGCCGCTTTCCTGATAGACCTGAACAGCCTCCGGCATTCCACCCACTGCGCAGTAAATTTTGAAGTTTTGATCAGCTCGTTGTGAATAACTTTGGGCAGTTCATCGGTGGTTTGGAACTGCTCAAGAAAGGCGGACAGCTGTTCCTTGCCGATACCGATCAGGAATTCCTTAAAGGTCATCGGACCAAGATGGAGATACTCTATCCTGCCGACAGGCATGGAAAAGGTATGTTCCTCCAGGACGAATTCCAGCAAGGAACCGGCAGCAATGACGTGGAGTTCCGGCATCAGCTCGTAAAAATAGCGCAGGGATGCCAGGATTTGAGGAGCGGCCTGGATCTCGTCAAGGAAGAGCAGGGTTTTGCCGGGCTGAATTTTTCGGGAGGTTTTGAGTTCCAGTAATGCTGTAATTTGTCTGGGGTCTTTGGAGGTGAAGCAATCTATGTAATCCTCATTAAGTTCAAGGTTGATCTCCATGAGGTCCAGGGATGCCTGCTCGGCAAAGAGTCGGACTAAACAGGATTTTCCGACTTGGCGTGCCCCTCTGATGACCAGAGGTTTTCTCGTTTTTTTGTTCTGCCAAGTGGTCAGATGGTGTAATGTGCTTCGTTGTAACATATTTTTAGACGGGTCGGTTGGTTTCAGTGTTTATTTACCGGTCATCTTAGAGTTGGTGTGTATTTTTGTAAAGGTAAAAAAGGCAAGAAAGCTGATTTTTGTAAGGGTAATTTTGTCAAAATTCGGGCAATAAGAAATTATATTGTGTGTCATGCGAACTGGTGAAACTTACGTAAGTAGGTCGTTATTTGCTCTGTCCGGGGTCGACTAGCTGTAATGCACTCCAAAGTCTGAGCAGTATGGTAAGGAGTTGAAAGATGCACCCTGTTCGATATGCTCTTTCAACT
>MTKS01000362.1 GCA_004028495.1 Candidatus Electrothrix marina | reverse complement strand
GTGTGTTGGTGTGTGGCGACCGCCGGTCGCCCCTACGGGGCCGAAATCGAAATCTGTTGGTGGTCCCCGATTAAAATCAATCAGATACCCGCACCCGTCCCCGCCAAGGAACAAGCATGGGCACCTGCTTCTGATAGCGCAGATACGGCTTCCCTAATTCTTTAACCAGCTTGCGCTCCTCCAGCAGGGTGCCGATGATGAGATAAAGGGTCAGGATAATCCTGGTCGGCAGATTGGCATCAGTGATTGGCCCCACAGTCCAAAGAATGGGTAAGCCGCTGCTGTACCAGGGATGGCGCACATAGGCCAAAGCCCCTTGACAGGTGAAGGGCAGGGCGGGGTTCTCCTTTCCCCGGCGATAATTTCGCCACTGCCTTATCCCGACAAGATAATCAACATCATAGACCTTCTTGCCGCCATAGAGCATGGCTACGGCGTAGATCAAAAGAAGCCCCTGGGGAAGACGCAACCAGCCGGACCAGGAAAAGATCACCTCCCGGGGCAGGCTGTACTGGTACCAAAGCAGGGGAAGCAGGCTGAGGGCGGAAAACAGGCTGTAGATCAGCCGGTAGACGCCCTGAAGCAATCCGCCTTTTTCTTTGACCAGCTCGTTCAGCCTGCCGGTTATGAGCAGACTGTGCAGAGCGCACCAGAGCAGCCAGCCGAAACTTACGAGTATGATATCCACTGGTTCCTCTATCTGATCCGATCCTATTTTATCACCAGATCCGTAATTCCGCTCCATTGCTGCGGGGGATTTTTCGCCAGCCGGACGCACCGTTCCCTGTAGACCTCATACAGGCGGTCTTCAGGGAACTCTTTTTTCAATGCCTGAAATGCCTGCGCCGCCCGGACAAAAGCACCGGCATTATACAGATCAAGGGCCGCGTAATACGTATTCAGCTCCTGAAGATTTTCGGCTGTCTGCTCCCTGCTGAATCCCAGCAACTGATACAGGGTCACCGGTGTTGTTTTACCGGAAGCCCTGACCGTATCAATTTTCCGAAAGAAAAAATCGCTTTCTTTGAGCAGAGCATACACCGCATCACTGACCAGAATATCAACCCCGTAAAGCCTGGTCAGTCCTTCAAGCCGAGAAGCGAGATTGACTGAATCGCCCATGATCGTGTAATCAAACCGCTGCCGCGAGCCCATATTGCCGACCCGTGCCACTCCGCTGTGAATACCCACACCTATACGGACCTCGGGAAGCCCTCTCTTTCGCCATGAATTATTCAGGTTATCCAGCTCATGGAGCATGGCCAGGGCGCATTCGCAGGCATGAAAGACATGATTGGGTGTGTCCAGGGGCGCGTTCCAGAAGGCCATAATGGCATCGCCGATAAATTTATCCACTGTGCCCCGCCGTTCCATAACAGCCTCGGTCATAGGTGTGAGATATTCATTGAGAAAAGAGCAGAGATTGTCCGGCGACATTTGTTCCGCCATTGAGGTGAAACGGCGGATGTCGGAAAAAAGGATACTCAGCTCCCGTTCCTCACCGTCCAGAACAAGATCATCCTGATTTTTGAGCAGCTCTTTCACCACTTCCGGAGAGAGATAATGGGAAAAGGCGGAGCGAAGTCGATGCATTTTCCTTTCTCCGGCGATAAAATTATAAAAGGTCAGCACCGTGAACAGGATCCAGATGACAGCCAGCGGATAGACCATATCAAGCAGGAGATGGCAGCGATGTATGCACCCGTAAGAAAAGGCTGATGTCATGAGAGTGAGGAGAAGAACGAACAGGGCGCCTTTGGCTGCTTTCACCCGTGACAGCACCAGAATCAGCAGCAGACTTATGCAGCAGATATAGAGCAGCTCGGCTCCTTTGGCCCATTCCGGACGATGAAGAAAATTTCCGCTCAAAATGGTGTTCAGGGCATGGCCGTGCAGCTCAACGCCGGGGAAAACTTGATCTGTGGGCACAGCCTGAAGATCAAAAAGACCGGGGGCGGAGGTCCCGATCAGGACATAGGCGTTTTGAAAAAGATCAGCATCAAACTGTCCGGATAAGATTTCGTGGGCGGAAACATAGGGCA
>MTKS01000361.1 GCA_004028495.1 Candidatus Electrothrix marina | reverse complement strand
CGCACTACGTGCGTGGGGGTTCGACTCCCCCCTTTCGCACCATAATTATTGACTTATAGATTATAATTGGTTTTGATCTGAGTGTTAATGGATAAGAGCGATGGCGGGAGAGCTGTGAACGTGTACAGAGGCTCCAGGCCGGGATTGAATAAATCTGCCCGATGCAGGCAAAAAGGATAAAAGGAACTTGAGTCGATGGATGTTGCGATTGAAGAAGTAAGCGAGCTGGCCCGGAAGGTAACTGTTACCCTGCCTGCGGAGGATGTACGGAAAGAGCTTGATAAGAAATATAACGAGCTGAAAAAAGAAGTTACACTTAAAGGATTCCGTCGGGGCAAGGCTCCGATGTCCATCCTGAAGAAGAGCTTTAAAGATCGGGTTGAGCCGGAAGTTGCAGAAAAATTGGTGCAGGATACCTATTTCGACGCGGTCGAAGAAAAAAAAATCAACGTCATTGTGCATCCGGAAATTCAGGAGACCGCATTCGCTGATGACGGCACCTTTACCTATGTTGCCATGGTGGAGGTAAAGCCCGAGTTTGAGCTGCAGGAATATAAGGGCCTGGAGATTGAAAAGCCCGACTGTGATGTCACCGACACCGAGGTGGAAAAAAAGATCGCGGAACTTCAACGCAGCAAGGCGGTCCTTCGTTCTGCTGAGGACGATCATGCAATTGTTATGGACGATATGGTGACCATTGATTTTCAGGGATTCCATAATGAAAAGCCCCTGAAAGAAGTGCGCAACGAGAATTTTTCCGTTGATATGGGCACCGGTTATTTAGGGGAAGATTTTGAAGAACGGCTGCTCGGCGTCAAAAAAGGCGAGTCCATCCTGTATGAGAGCGACTTCCCTGTCGACTTCCAGAATCCTGTTATGGCCGGCAAGACCATTGAGTTCAAGGTGGATGTCAAAGATATCAAAGAACGGATCAAACCTGAACTGGATGATGAGTTTGCCAAAGATATTGACGAAAAATATGAAACATTTGCCGACCTGCGTGCCGCGATTTCTTCGGAGTTGAAAGAAGAGAAAGAATCCGCCCTTGAGGGCGATTTGAATGATCGCATTATGCAGAAACTGCTTGAGATGAATGAATTTCCGATTCCTCAAAGAACGGTTGCTTTTGAGATTCAGGAGATGATCAGGCAGACTGAGGAGAATCTGAAGCGGGCAGGTCAGACGTTGGAATCAGCCGGAATCAAAAGAGAGCAACTGGTTGAGCATAATCGCGAGGCTGCTGAAAAACGAGTTCGAGGTGATTTTCTCCTGAAAAAAGTTGCCGAGCTTGAGGAAATCACCCTGACGGATGAAGATCTTGAACAGGGCTACAGTCGCATTGCCGATGAGTATAATATGACTGTTGAGAACGTGAAAGGGTACTTTAAAAAGCGTGAAGAGCTGATGCCGTTTATGGCGGAGCTGCTGAACGAGAAGATCCTTAACTTCCTGCGAAATGAGGCAAATCTTGTCGAATCTGAGGCAGGAGCCGAAGAGGCCGGAGAAGAGGCAACCCGGGACGCGTAACAAGTTCCTTCCTGGTCAATCTGAAGGGCGTATTTATTACAAGGCAGCCGGACAGGATCCCGTTCTGTCCGGTTTTTTGTTTTGAGGAGGAAAAATTATGAACCTGGTTCCAATGGTTGTTGAACAGAGTCCGCGAGGTGAGCGGGCTTTTGATATTTATTCGCGCCTGCTCAGGGAACGGATTGTTTTTCTCGGTACACCCGTGAACGATGACGTTGCCAGTGTGATCGTGGCTCAGCTCCTTTTTCTTGAGGCCGATGATCCTGAGAAGGATATCACTTTTTATATTAATTCGCCGGGCGGCGTGGTGACGGCCGGCATGGCCATTTATGACACCATGCAGTATATCAACTGCAATGTGGCAACCCTCTGTATGGGACAGGCTGCGTCTATGGGGGCTTTTTTGCTGGCCGCCGGGGCAGAGGGGAAACGCTTTGCTTTGCCGAATTCCCGGATCATGATCCATCAGCCGCTGGGCGGGTTTCAGGGGCAGGCGACGGATATCGATATCCATCGCCT
>MTKS01000360.1 GCA_004028495.1 Candidatus Electrothrix marina | reverse complement strand
TTTTCTCGGCAAACCTTTTCACCTCCACGAATTACGTCGCATAGTGGATAAGTATATTCAGGTGACATCGGACACAGCCTGTGCAGCTGACGGAGAAGAAAAGGAATCCGTTCCTGATCTCAAGCAGGTACTGCCGTTCTGGACCGAAGAACTTGACGAGCTGTACAGGGAGGCTGAGATGAGCGGCAGTCTGGATATCGCTTCGGAACTCGGGCGGAAAATGCAGGAGCAGGGGCTTCAGGCCCGCTCTCCGGCCTTACTTGAAATGGGCGAAAATTTGCGACAGTTTGCTCTTGATCTTGATATTCAGGGGGTGGATCATCTCCTGGCAGTCCTGGAGACTATAGCAGGGAAGGACAGATGAGGCGTCAACCGAACAAACCGCTGGTTTTGTTGTTGATGATGTTCCTGAGAATATCCAGATAGCTCTGTCCCATTTAAAAGATCTGGATCTTGAATTCGCTTATGCTACTTCCGGTGAACAGGCCTTGGCCAGAATCAGGCGGCGGAGTCCTGATCTCATCCTGATGGATGTTATGATGCCCGGGATGAACGGTTTTGCAACCATACAGGAATTGCGGAAGTTACCGGAGACCCAATCGACCCCTGTCATTTTTCTGACGGCGAGGTCGGAACCGGAAGACGTGGCAAAGGGCTTTGAACTCGGCGGCGTTGACTATATCACCAAGCCCTTTCACGGGATTGAATTGCGTTCCAGAGTGCGTAATCATCTTGAACTGCACAGCTATCGGGTCAGTTTGGAGCAGAAGGTGCTCGCTCGAACCAGAGAGACGACCATTCTTAAAGATATCACGATATTGGCTATGGGCGAATTGGCTGAACATCGGGATGCCAATACAGGCGGCCATATCAACCGTACCCGTTTTTTTGTCAAGGCATTAGCCGAAGCCCTGTTTGAGAAGGGAAAGTTTTCCGATATTCTTACGCAGGAAGATATTGTTCTCCTCTATAAAACCGCACCGTTGCATGATATAGGCAAGGTGGCGATCCGGGATTCAATTCTGCTCAAGGAGGGGCGCCTGACCGCTGAAGAATTTGCGGAAATGAAGAAACATACCATCTACGGAGAAGAGGTGATTGATAAGCTGGCAAAAATGGCCGGAGAACCTATGGCTTTCCTGGAATGCGCCAGAGACATGGTGGGCAGTCATCATGAAAAATATGACGGCACCGGTTATCCCAGAGGCCTGGTTGGCCGAAACATTCCCCTGGCCGGCCGGATTATGGCTGTGGCGGATGTCTATGATGCCCTGAGGACACGGCGATCGTATAAAAAAGCGTTCAGCCATAAAGAGACCATGTATATTATGGACACGGAAGACGGGCGCGGCAGGCATTTTGATCCGGATGTCTATGATGCATTTCTTTGTATGGAGCATGAGTTTGCCCGCATTGCCGAAGAAAACAGCAAGGGGATAAAATGAACAGTAGTTCGTATCAGATGAAGGGGTATGAGCAGGGGATTCCCTGATAATTTTTAAATTCCAACTTGTCCTCTTGATGCGAGAGGATATAATTCGGTGTAAGCGGTATCTTGCCCTTGCCCCCGGGAGCATCCAGGATATAGGTCGGCAGGGCCATTCCGGAGACAGTGCCTATAAGGCCGCGCATAATTGCTAGCCCTGTCTTGATATCGGTACGAAAATGGGCGGTTCCTTCAGTCAGATCCGCCTGCATGAGATAATAGGGACGGACCCGGACCTCCAACAGCCTGTAGAATAATTCCCGGATCACCGGCAGAGAATCATTGACCCCTTTCAGGAGCACTGTCTGACAGCCCAGGGGGATGCCGGCATCTGCCAATAAGGAGCAGGCCTGTTCCGCTTGTCGGGTAATCTCTGCCGGATGATTGAAATGGGTGTTGATGTAGAGGGGATGATATTTCTTCAGCATGTTCACCAGTTCCGGTGTGATCCGCATCGGCAGGGTACAGGGCGTTCTCGTGCCGATGCGAATCACCTTGATATGTCTGATTTCCCGGAGTCTCCGGAGGATTTTGTCAATATGCTGAAGAAATATCATCCCCT
>MTKS01000359.1 GCA_004028495.1 Candidatus Electrothrix marina | reverse complement strand
CCCATTGAAGGAGTGAACAGCGAGGCCCTGCTTGATGCCATAAAGCGGCACGGCCAGAGGAATGCTTTTTATCATTCGAATTTATCGACCTTGCCACCTTATTTATTTGATTTTATCCAAAAAGATGATCTGGTGCTGACGCTCGGGGCCGGCAGTGTCATTCATGTCGGGGAAACGCTTCTGGAGCTGCTGGCTTAAAAAAGAGGATGAGGGCGGGATGGATCGGCAGCAGCGTGAGAGTCTGGCAGGGTTGACGAAAAACTGGCCATCGGCAATGCAGTTTGATGTGCCTATGGCCGGATATTCAACTTTGCGGGCAGGCGGGAGAGCGGCGGCCCTGATTGATGTTCACCGTCTTTCCGAGTTGCGAAGGCTTCTTGAACAGCTGCATGAGCAACAGCTTGTTTTTCGGGTGATCGGGCGCGGTTCCAATATTCTGGTGACAGATAAGGGCTTTCCCGGAGTGATTATCCGGCTCAAGGGTGAGCTTGAACAGGTTGATCTTGTAGAGGCTTCAGATGAAAATTCTGATGCCCTGGAGACAAAGAAGATTGAGGGCGGAGAGCTGTTGATTAATGCAGGAGGCGGTTGTTCGCTTGGGAATTTTTTGACTTGGTGTGCTCAACAGGGGCTGTCCGGTCTGGAATTCATGACAGGTATTCCCGGCTCTGTGGGCGGTGCTGTCCGAATGAATGCCGGAGCTTTGGGCGGAGAGATCGGTGATTGTCTGCATTCGCTTGAATGTGTTGATGCCTGCGGCAGCACTATCCGGGTACCGAGATCGGACCTTCGGCTTTCCTACCGTAAAGCGGAACTTGTAGGAAGAGATAGAGAAAGGGATATTGATGCGCTGATTGTCGCCTCTGTAAACTTCAGATTGATGCGGGTCGAACAGGGCGAAATACGTTCCCGCTGTGCCGGTTATCTGTCCCGGAGAAAGGGGAAGCAGCCGACCGGAGTGGCCTCGGCAGGCTCATTTTTTAAAAATCCCGCAGGAGATGCTGCGGGCCGGTTGATTGAGGCTGCCGGTCTGAAAGGACGTTGTTGCGGAGAGGCAATGGTGTCTCCGGTGCATGCCAATTTTATCGTCAATACCGGGAAAAGTACGGCAACAGATATCCTGACGTTGATGGAGCAGGTGCAGGAAACAGTTTTTCAGGAATTTGCTGTCAGGCTGGAGCCGGAAGTGGAGATTATTTAGAAAATCTCTGAGGGAGCTTTTGCGTCAGCCCGGAGAACAGGCGGACAGGAGCAGGATTTCGTGGCTCGAAAAAAAATACGATATAGGCGACAGAGGGCGGGACGCTCTCCCATGCTTCGCCAATTTCGCTCTGATTATGTTCGGCCGCCTGCGCAATTGCGGATTCGGGTCAATATGGGGCGGTATCAGCAACCGGCCTCTGTTGTTCGTCAGCCTGAATGGAATATTCAGCTTATCAGAAAGAGTTTTCTTTTGCTGATGCTGGTTATGCTGTTTGTCGGTGCCGGTCGTTGGGGTTTCCGAACCTTGGAACGTTCAGGCACTTTTTCGGTGCGCCGGGTTACGGTTCAGGGTAATCGGATGAGCAATGAGGCGCAGATACGTACCCTTGCGGATATTAAGCGGGGAGATCAGCTCTTCAGTGTTGCCCCGGAGGAGGTTGCCGAGCGTATTCGTCAGCATCCCTGGGTCGATCGGGCGGAGGTCGAACGTGTTTGGCCGGATACCCTGACCATACGGGTTCATGAGCATCGTCCGCTGGCGATGATCAATATTGAAGGCAAACAGCAGGGGCTGTACTATCTTGATCATCACGGAATTATTTTTGCACCGGTGGAGTCTTTGCAGGATATTGACTATCCTGTTATAACGGGTTTTGTCCCCACGGATGAAAATGAGGAGATACCGGGGCTTGACCTGGGAGAGGATGCAATGACGGAAGATATGCGTGAATTTTTGCACGTTGCTGCGCGGGGAAATCCGATTCTGCCGCTGCAATCCATCTCCGAAATACATATGAACCGTGAAAAAGGAATTATTGTTTATCTTGTTGAACACCCCTTTCCTATTT
>MTKS01000358.1 GCA_004028495.1 Candidatus Electrothrix marina | reverse complement strand
CCCTTGATGGCGCAGTCCGCCCGGTCCGGGGCGTTCTTCCTATGGTGCTGGAGGCAAGGCAGCATAAAATAAAGCGTTTTCTGGTTCCGGCTGATAATGCCCACGAGGCTGCTGTGGTCGATGGGATTGAGATCATTGCGGTGCAAAGCCTGCGGCAGGCCGTGGATTTTCTTGCCGGGCAACAAAGCATTGCACCATCTCGGACCGACGTACAGGCCCTGTTCGCTCGGCGGAATCAATATTCCGTGGATTTTTCCGAGGTGCGAGGGCAGGAGCATGCCAAACGAGCCTTTGAAGTAGCAGCAGCAGGAGGCCATAATATCCTGCTCAGCGGAGTGCCCGGAACCGGCAAAACCATGATGGCCCGCAGGCTGCCCACTATTCTGCCGGATCTTTGTCTTGAAGAGGCCTTAGAAACCACCAAGATCTATTCCACCACCGGCCTGCTCCCGGAAGATATGCCCCTGCTGGTGACCCGGCCTTTTCGTACCCCTCACCATACCATCTCTGATGCGGGTTTAATCGGCGGCGGACGAATTCCCCGACCCGGTGAGGTCTCGCTGGCGCATAACGGGGTTTTGTTTCTTGATGAGATGCCGGAGTTCCGCAAGCATGTTCTGGAGGTCATGCGTCAACCCCTGGAGGACGGCATTGTCACCATTGCCAGGGCAGCGGCCAGCCTCCGCTTTCCGGCAAATTTCATGTTGGTTGCTGCCATGAATCCCTGTCCCTGCGGTTTTCTCGGCGATAAGGTCAAAAAATGCTCCTGCACACCCATGCAGGTACAGCGCTACCGAAATCAATTATCAGGCCCTCTGCTGGACCGGATTGATATGCATATTGAGGTGCCGCCGGTTCAGGTGGAGGAAATCAGTGCCCAAAAGCCGGGTGAATCCTCAGAGAAAATTCGCGAGCGGGTCAATAAGGCCCGTAAGCTCCAGCAGCAGCGATTTGCCTCTGCGCCTTTAATCAACTGTAACGCCCAGATGGGATCTCGCCAAATAGAGAGTTTTTGTCCGTTGGATCAGCCGGGCAAGGCCTTACTCAACAGCGCTATTGAGCAACTTGGCTTGTCAGCGCGCGCCTATCATCGGATTATTAAGATTGCTCGCACTATTGCCGATCTTGCTGGAGCTGAGCGGATTGATGTATCCCATGTTGCCGAAGCCGTGCAGTATCGACGGCAACAATTTGATGTGGGATGATTCTTTTTCTGCCGTGTTGTCGTTCCTGTTGAAAACCTCACACAATCCAACCCTGAAAAACCTCATCAGCAATGACCTCGGCCCGCAGCATTTTTTGTTCGCTACCCTCCTGAAAAAGCACCTCGCCGGGTAGAAATTCGCCTTTTACCTTTCTCCCGTACCGAATAACCAGCCCCGTAACTGCCGCAAGAATCTCCTTTAGCTCATCAGGGCGGGTGATCAGGGTACTGCCCCGGCGAAGCAGGGCGGTCGGGCCGGGTCGGGTCGGCATGTAGAGCAACCAATCGTCCTGCTCACAGAGTTCGGCAAGGCGATCATTCTCCTGCTCATTCCGACCCATGACCAGCCAATGCCCGCCGGGCAGGCGAAACTGACGCCCCAGCAAAAGGAGTTGAATATCAGCCGTGGTGATTTCATCCTTGCCGATCAGATAGAGCCCTTCATAAAAGCGACGGATTCGGGTGGCAAGATTAGGGTCGGTGAGCACACAGCCGCCGGCAGGGGCAGGAAAATCCGTAATGCCCAGTTCACGGGCCAGAGCAATCTGCGGTTTTCGTCCGCGTCCAGAGAATCTATAGAGGCGTTCACGGTCCACCAACCCTTCCCGCTCCGGCAGACTGGGGTTCATCAGCTGCGCAGATAAAGGGCGAAGCAGGAGATCCCGACAATCGGCATCCCGTTCAATGAGGTTCAGGGTATCGCGCCGTTGCGACATGGGTCGCTGGCCGATAACCTCACCGGTAAGGAGAAAGGAGGCCCCGTACTCCTCCATCAGTTCCTTGGCCCGACTGAGCATCATGATCTTGCAGTCGATGCAGGGATTAAAGTTTTTGCCGAACCCGTGCGAGGG
>MTKS01000357.1 GCA_004028495.1 Candidatus Electrothrix marina | reverse complement strand
AAAAAAAAAAACATTTTTATGAGAGAGAATAAAAAACTATAGAAAAAGAGCTTATTATGTTATCTGTTAGCTTGTCAGGTAATTCTGCCTGATAAAAATTGGTAGTAAAATAAAAGGTAGTAACAAAGGAGTGGGCAATGGGCGATAAAGGCGGCAGAAAAGATAAGGATAAAAACAAGAAGCAGGCGACGAATAAACATGACCAAAAAGTTAAAGATATGAAGGCAAAACAGCCGAAGAAAGTAGACAAAAAGTAAAAGAAAATAGCGAGGCTGGGCTTCTATCAGTTGAGTTGTTTTGCTCCCGGCGAAATGAATATGATGCATACCGGAAAATCCGAACCCAGTACCGCCCTGCAACAAAGTGAAGAGGCCGCTTTTATTATCTGTGAAAGCGGCCTTTTTTTATCGGGCCGGGTAATCTTCCCGGTAATCTTCCTCCATGTGCTTGAAACGATTTGCTCTGTCTTCGGAGTGAAAAGGCAGGCGACGCATACCCCGTTGAGGTACTGTTTACTTTTTGATATCAAAGTGGTAAAGTCCGCTTCAATTCTGGCGATATCCCTCAGATAAAAAAGTAGTAAGTTGGAGTTCAGTAGGTGAAAAATATAAAGATTTTTGTGGGAGCAACTTTGCTCTTTATAGTCGTGTTGTTCGGTATTACGGTTGCCGTAATTCCCCTCCTTATTTCCTCAAACTGGGCAAAGAACAGCATTGTCAGCAAGGTAAACAGCAGTTCTTCCGCCGAGCTTGCTCTGGGTGATTGTGCCATCGGTTGGAATGAGGGCCTCAAATGTACCGAGGTCTCCTACCATGATCAGGGCTATCAGGTTGATGCAGCCCGCTTGACCGGAACGCAAGGTTTGTTCTCCTTGCTTATGGCACCCAAGAATCTTGGGACCATCACGGTGGATGACCCTGTGGTGGTTATTACGCAGCCCCAGGTGCAATCTGCGACTGAAGGCGAAACCGTTGCTTCGCAAACCGATTCCGAAACTTCCAAAAATTCCGAAAAAACCGAGGATAGCGGCAAGAAAACGTCGCGCTCCGAAAAAGAAACGGATAAGCCCGAGAGCTGGTTCTGGCATAAGATGAGCGGGAAGGTGCTGTTCAACCGAGCTGTTGTCAAGCTGCAACAGGGAGAGCAGGAACCGCAAATATTGTTGCGGCAAGGGGCCTTGGATCTAACCCTTGCCTCTGACACCCTCAATCTTAATCTTTCGCTGGTAACCGGTGCGGAGCAGGCAGAAGGACAAATAAAGGCGATTGGTTCAGCTCATCTGCCTTCGGTGAAAGGGGACCTGCTGGATCTCATGACCGCTGATATGCAGGTGAGCTTCACAGATGTTCAGCTTGCTCCCTTTCTGGCCCTGGCCTCTGCTGAGAGCAGTGTTCCACAAGGTCAGGCAATCCTGGCCTCCGAGCTGACAGTCAAGAATACCGAGGGCGGTAATCTGGTGCTGCGCGGCCCGGTCACCCTGACTGAGGTTGATCTGACCAGCGGTTTTTTGGCTGAGGATCATCCCCGGCTTGATCAGCTTGCCTTTGAACTGCACCTCCAGCGTGATGAACAGAAAGAATGGCGATTGCCGGAGTTGAAGATGCTTTCTGATTTCGGTAGTGCGGATCTTCAGTCCAGCTACGGTAAGCAGGGATTGCAAGCCACAGGCAAGGGCCAATTCGACCTACCGATTCTGCTGAGCCAGTTACCCGGTCTTTTTAAGGTGCAGGATAATCTCCGCTTGGAGAACGGAAGTGCCTCACTCGTTTTTGAGCTGGCTGAGAAAGATAAGGTGATGCATATTAACGCTGATGCCACTGTCGAGGATCTCGCAGGTCGACAAAATCGGCAATCTTTTGTCTGGAAGAGCCCGCTGAGCCTGAGCTTACAGGGCAGCATGACAGGCAAGGAGCCCGAGGTAGAGAAACTTGCCCTCAAGGCCGATTTTCTGGATATAGAGGGGCAGGGGAATCTTCAACATTTTACGCTCAAAGGCTCGGCGGATCTTGACAAGGCAGTGAAAGAGATCAGCCGGATCATCCGTTTTGACTGGGATGCGGGCGGGCGCCTGAAACTGGACTTGGAAACAG
>MTKS01000356.1 GCA_004028495.1 Candidatus Electrothrix marina | reverse complement strand
CGTAGGTGGCTAATCCGCCGATACCTACACCAAAGGCGATAATACCCATATTTTCGATACTGGAATAGGCCAGCATTCGTTTATAACCGGTCTGATCAAAGATAAATATTGCGGCTATGAGCATGGAGAGCAGCCCGAAACCGATCAGAATATTGCCTGAAAATTCGCCGAGGCCCGCCTGATAGAGGAGCTGATGGCCGCGATACACCCCGAGAAAGGCACAGTTCAACAGAGCACCGGAAAGCAGGGCCGAAGCCGGGCTGGGTGCTTCGCTGTGCGCATCCGGCAACCAGGTGTGCATGGGAGCCAGACCCATTTTGGTACCGTAACCGATAATCAAGAAGATAAAACCTGCTTTGAGCCAGATCGGATCCAGCTGCTCCGCAACCTGGGCCAAGGAGCTGAAGGTGATCGGCACATCCACTCCACCCAAATCCATAGACAGAACAATCAGAAAACAACCCAGCAGGGCCAAGGCGATTCCCACCGAACAGATCATCACGTATTTCCAGGTTGCTTCCAGAGCGGTTTTGGAGCGATGAAGAAAGATTAGCGGTGCGCTCATCAGAGTAGTGGCCTCAATGGCTATCCATAGCACTACGATATGATCCGCTAAGGCGACCATGGACATGCTGGCAAGAAAGAACATAGTGCAGCCGAGATAGGTCGGCTCACTGGAAATCTCCACTTCTTCCATGTAGGAGGAAGCATAGATGGAGATAAAGAAAAAGATAAAAGAGGTAACCAGCAGGATGAGCAGGCCTTCTGGAGTTGTTGTAAAATATTTGGACGCGCAGGGCGTTGCCTTGCCCGCCACCGCTGTGAGAGTCAGCAGTAGATGAATCAGGCCGGTAGCGATCATGATTTTTCGACCCAGTGTCACCGGGAAGAACATGATTACGCCGCCAGCCAGTAACGGTATAAGAATGGTGAGTTCCAACATTATTTTATTCCTTGCGTTGAGATGCCTTGCCTGTTTCAGCCTTTGAGACGGTGAAAAAGAGAACGGTCCTTGTCAAGATCATGGAGGCTGTCCAGTTTGCCGGTATCCATCCCGTCATAGGTGGAGTTGATGTTATGGAGGACAATGCCCATAATCATGATAGCGACCAGGATATCCAGCAGTACTCCGAACTCAACCACATACTGGGTGTGGGTTTGTTTGGCGAGGGCGCTGCCCATCAAGTAAATACCGTTTTCCATTATTAAATAGCCGATGACCTGGGTGATGGCTTTTTTTCGACTCATCAGGAGAAAGAGCCCTGCTGCTAACGTGGTCATAGCTGTAATCAGGAGCAAAACCTCTTTGTCGTGCAGCTCAATATGGAAACTGTCGGCAATATAGGCGGACAGCAGAATGAAAAAGAGTCCGGCAAAGATAGAAGCCTGATAGCCGATGATCGGCTCAATTTCTCGCCGCATCTTCACCTTTTTTAAGGCCGTAAACAGGAACCAGGGGATCAGAACCCCCTTGATAATGATCATAGCCTGAAAAATTAAAACATTGCCTGCTCCTATCTCACCATGATGTTCCTGAAAAAGCAGGGTGAACGGGATCAGAGAAACAATGATCCCCTGAAAGGTCATAATTTTTACCAACGAGACAAGTCGATTGGATCCAAGAGACAGCAGCACGGACAGCAAGGTCAGGCCAAGAAGAATATTGGTCAGCTGTATCATTGAGCAAACTCCATAGTGAGGATAATGACAAAGAACACCAGCGCAAAGGAATTCATGATAAATTTAGGCACCAGATTCATTTTGTGTCTGGCTGTGATGGATTCGACAACCCCGATGGAAACAGCGATAAGCGCAACAACACCATAAAACAGGACGGCATTGACCAGGCAACTGTCGAACCGGGGAAACCAGATGATGGAGGCGAGAAAGGAGGTGTAGAAAAGAAGCTTGCACCAGACTCCGGTCTCAATCAGGGCCAGATCCGGACCGCTGTGGTCAAGAATCATGACTTCATGGATCATGGTCAGCTCCAGATGGGTGGCCGGGTCATCCACCGGTACCCTGGAGTTTTCAGTCAGCATAACAATGTATAGGGCCGCAGCAGCAAGCAAAACAGCTGCTCCGTAGCCTC
>MTKS01000355.1 GCA_004028495.1 Candidatus Electrothrix marina | reverse complement strand
TTTCGCCCCTACGAATATATCATGCCCGCAATCCTCCGCAACGCCTCATGAAATACAACCCGGACATCCGCCACCGCCGTTCTATTCGCCTGCGCAATTATTTACTTGTCATTTATACGCTGTCAAGATAGACTTGTACAATAAACAGAACAAGTCGGGGGGCGATAATGAAAGTAGTCAATTTTAGCGAAGCAAGAAACAACCTCAAGGCGGTACTGGATCGGGTGACCGATGATGCCGACTATACAATTATATCAAGACGCGACAAAGAGGATACCGTGGTGATGTCGCTGGAGGTCTTTAACAGTCTGATGGAAACCTTCCATCTTCTCAAAACCCCGGCCAATGCCGAACATCTGGCAAAATCCATCATGCAGTATAAAAACGGGCAGATTAAGGAAAGAGAGTTGATCCGTGAATAGACAGCTTGCCTGGACCGATGAAGCGTGGAAAGATTATGTCTACTGGCAGTCTCAGGACAAAAAGACTCTGAAAAGGATCAATAAATTGATTGATGCTGTCAAGCGTGATCCGTTCAGGGGGATCGGTAAACCAGAGGCGTTAAAGGAGAATTTATCCGGGTTCTGGTCCCGCAGGATTGATGAGGCGAACAGGTTGGTCTATGCTGTGACTGATCAGTATATTACTATTATTTCATGCAGGTACCATTATTCGTGACTGGGAGAAGTGGGAACTCGGGGACCGTAGCACGTTTTTTGCCGCAGACTCGGACTGACCTCCCCCTCTCTCATGCCATCCGGTTGGCTTCAACCACAAGGCAGACAGCCTGCCCCGATAATCTGTGGCCCATAACGGTGTAGGGGCACGGCGTGTCGTGCCCTTACGGAAACACGCAATATCGAATAATTCATCTCGCCGCCCGGAATCGCTGTTCCATTTTGCCAAAATCAAAAGAAAGAGGAGAAGATGAGTACGAGTAAAAAGGTACTGATAACAGGCGGTAATAAGGGGATTGGTTTGGCAGCGACGCAGAAGTTTATCTCTGCCGGTCATAAGGTCTACGTCCTTGCCAGGGATTTTGCGGATTTTTTGCTCAAGGATCATGGGCAGGTCGAGATGATCGAATATGATCTGAGCAATATCGCCGGTATTCCCGACCTGGTGGCCCAACTCCCGGACATAGATATCTTGTTGAATAATGCCGGAGTGATGTTTGCGCTGCCCTATCAGGAATATCCCCGGGAAAAGATCGACCGGATTCTCAAAATTAATCTTCAGGCCCCTGCCGCCCTGATAACCGAGCTGTCCGGAGCCATGATTAGAAGAGGCTACGGACGGATTGTCAATAACGCCTCAATCGCCGGCGAGATCGGGCATCCTGATATTTGGTACGGAATGACCAAGGCCGGACTCATTAATATGACCAAGAGCTTTGCCAAGCTCCTTGGGCCCCAGGGGATCGTAGTGAATGCAGTTGCTGCCGGTCCTGTGGAAACGGACATGCTGGCTATTATCCCGGAGCCGAGAAAAAAGGCGATCAAAGAAGCTGTCTATACCGGCAGATTTGCCTATCCGGAAGAAGTGGCTGAGGCGATGTTCTGGCTGGCAACGGATTGCCCGGAGTACATCAACGGAACCTGTCTTGATATCAATAACGGGGCATTCCCGAGATAAATCTTGGTAAAGTAAGCCCGGAGGGACCTCCGGGCATCAAGGGGCGTTGGCAAGAACGGGCTCTACTCCTCCACTCCATCGGGTAGCGGGAACAGGCTTTTATTCATCGCCTTTTCCCGAGCCGCCTCAACCGTAATTTTATCCGCGTCAATCAGCTGCTGAAGATGCTGATCCATAGTCTGCATGCCCTGGGAAGTACCGGTCTGGATCATGGATTCAATCTGGTTGATCTTGCCCTCCCGGATGATACTGGCCAAGGCATTGGAGCCGATCAGGATCTCTAGGGCAGCGCAGCGTCCTTTGCCGTCCTTGGTTTTAAGGAGCTGTTGGGCAACCACGCCCTTGAGCGAGTCGGCCAGCATGGTTCGGGTCTGTGCCTGCTGGTCAGCCGGAAAGGCGTTAATGATTCGGTCAATGGTCTTGGCCGCGCTGTTGGTGTGCAGGGTGCCGAAGACCAGGAAACCAT
>MTKS01000354.1 GCA_004028495.1 Candidatus Electrothrix marina | reverse complement strand
GGGCAGGCACAGGGGCCTGCCCCTACGGAAATACACTGAAACCTAAAGAAATTATTCATACTTCGTCATATAAGCCACCACAGGCCGAAACAGCTCAGCCAGTTCAATAAATCGTTGATCCAAGGGTTCCTGGGCCCGTAAAGCAATTTCATAGGCAGGGTCATCACACTCTCCTCTATAAAAACCAGAATACCAGGTCCTGCAGGCCGCATTCCAGGCCGCCCCTTCTGACTTGGCCTTGGCCCAGGCATAGCTGGTTTTCGGATAAAAATGGAGCGGCTCTTCTCCTCCCTGCTGAAAAAACCGAACCAGCGCAGCAAGTTCCTCCTCTGGCCTTTCCACCTCCTGAAAACAGACGGTTGTGTCCAAGGCCGCATGCACGGAAAGCGGTTGGACAGCAGCCGGAGACTGGATCAGGAGAACAAGATGATGAATCCATAGCTTGAGAACATCGCCAGCCTTGAGGCTCGCCGGGCGAAAGGTGACTCTGCCGCTGCGATAAAGGGAAGAGAGCTGACCGGTGAGAAGAATATCATCAACCCGCAGACTGACCTCTTCCGGGTCTGCTCGCTCCTGGGTTATGGGCTCCAGGGCATCAACAAGTACAGCGGTCTTCCGCTCCATCTCCCGATAGAGGATATGGCCGAATCGCCCGCCCGGTAAGTGGCCCGCAGCCTGCATCCGATACAGGGGCGGGGCTGGCTGCGTTTTTTCTCCCTCTGCTCCCTCAGCACGCTGCGTGCTTATAATCTCCTGGCTCAGCAAATATTTCTGGAGATGATCAAGGAAAAAAGGCCTCTGCTTCCGGGAGCACCTCCTCTGCATAGCGACAGCGCAGCCCCATGCGCTGTTCGAGAAAAAAACGCACCGGATGATTCCAAAAGCGGACCAAGCGGCTCAGATCCACCTGCTGACAGGGCTCGGGTTGCAACAAGGGGCCTTGAAGAAAGGTAAAAGCACAGGACGGAGAAGAAAGCGGCTTGGGTAGCCACTCCGAGGCATAGCTGGCTATCTTCGGGTTCCCGGAAAAACAATGCCTGCTAAAGGGTTGCAAGGGATATTCCACGGTCAGTATGTCCGCTACAGGTTGTTCCTTTTTCACTTCAAAGTCCGGTTTTTTCTCTGCTGCCCAACCACGATTGATATAATCCCGCAGCTCCGCCACCACCACTGAAGGCGGCAGGGACGAGTTATCCTGCTGATCACGTCCGACCCAGGAGATGGCAAGATGGGCTCGGGCCGAAAGCAGGGCCTCCAGAAAGAGGTAGCGATCATCATCCCGGCGGCTCCGATCCCCGAGGCGCGGCCGCTGCGCCATCAGGTCAAAGGCCGGTGTCCGTTGGGTGCGGGGATAATCCAAATCATTCATGCCCAGCAACCAGATCACCTTAAAAGGCACGGAACGCATGGGCACCATATTGCAGAAAGTCACTCGGCCAGCAAGAAAGGACTGCCCGCCTGCCGGTTCAGAGAGTCGCGTTTCAAACCAATGACGGATGATCGGCAGACTGAGTTGTTGTTCAAAACCTGCCAAACGACAATGATCCGCAAAATCGGCAATGGTCCGCCGCAGGATGAGCACCCCGTCTTGGTTACCCTCTCCTCCGTCTTCAACGAGAAAATCATCAAGCAGGCCGAGAAGCAGCTCCGCCCACTGGGCAGGCAGATGCCTCGTCTTCATCCTCCTCCGCAGCTCCTGCAAAGAACGGACAAAATCGGTCAGGCCGCCCAGCCAGGAGCCCATACTGCTGACCGTGCCGGAACTGGGCATAATACCCTGCCAAGGTTCATCCAGCTGGCCGGTCAGGTATCCCAACAAGAGCCGATCCATCCCGAAATCCCAGGTATGCTGCTGTGCATCGGCAAGCCCCTGCTCGCAGCGTTGCTCCTGATCCAGCCCCCAGCGAATACCGGCCTCCAGAATAGCGGAGCGCATGAGCACGACATCCTCCGCTGCAAGACCGAAACGCCGGAGGATGGCCTGATTTTCCAACAAGGCCATGACATCTGGGGCCGTGAAACGGCTTTCCTGCAATTCCAGCAGATTGAGAAAGCCCTCAACAACCGGTTGTTCCTGACGACTGGCCTGATCAGCAATGGAC
>MTKS01000353.1 GCA_004028495.1 Candidatus Electrothrix marina | reverse complement strand
GCGGGTCTTATTTGTTGGAAAGTCCTTTGTCCTGATGTTTAAGGATATAGTTTCATTTTTTTTAAACCTGAAGAGAAGGAGCGATCAATGAAGTACCTCTTCCCCTTGGTTGCCGTCATTGTGCTGGCGCGAATTGCATGGGTAGGGTCCACGATTCCCGGCATGCAATACGTGTTCGGCGTTGACGTGCCCTATGCAGCCCTGATTCTGTTTATCGGAGGCTTCTGCTGGCGGGTCGTTTATTGGGCCAAATCGCCGGTTCCGTTTAAAATTCCGACGACCTGCGGGCAGGGGCAGTCAATGCCCTGGGTCAAGCGGAACAAACTGGAGGCCCCTATGAACTCGACTGAAGTTGTCGGTCGGATGTTCATGGAAATTGTTTTCTTCCGCTCTTTGTGGCGGAACACCAAGGCAGGTATTGAGCCCGGCCCGGTGCTGACCTATAAATCAACACGATGGCTCTGGTTTTTCGGTATTCTTTTTCATTACAGCATGCTGTTGATCCTGCTTCGTCATCTGCGCCTCTTTTTGGAGCCGGTGCCTTTTCTGATCAGCGCACTGGATGCGCTGGACGGACTGGCTCTCCATCCCACCCCGGAACTTTCGTTCTATCTTACTGACGCATTGATTCTTCTCGGGTTGCTGGCTCTTCTTCTTCGCCGTTTCATCCTTCGTCCGGTCCGTTACATCTCCCTTGCCAATGATTATTTCCCGCTTTTTCTTTTGATCGGCATTGCAGTAAGCGGTATTGCCATGCGCTACTATCTGCGCAGTGGCGTGGACATCGTTGCCATCAAGCATCTGGCGGTGGGATTAGTTACCTTTCATCCGGAAATTACAACTGATATCGCCCCGATATTCTACGCCCATCTGTTTCTGGTCTCTTGTTTGCTGGCCTACTTTCCCTTTTCCAAGCTGATGCATATGGGCGGGGTTTTCCTCAGCCCGACCCGGAATATGGCGAATGACAGCAGGATGAAGCGCCACATCAATCCTTGGAATCCTGATATCAAACCGCATTCTTATGCGGGCTATGAGGATGAATTCCGCGAGGATATGGTTGAGCAGGGAATCCCGGTTGACAAGGAACTGCCTGAGAAGGCTGACGACTGATGACTAACTCTATTATATAAGGATTGAACAATGGCAGTTATAACAAAAGATGAGTTGTCAAAGAATGTGGCTGAAGAGCCTTCGATGATGACCGGCTCCACCCCGCCCAAGGGCTGGATGGAGACGCCGGTGAAATTCAAGCCGGGAAACTATGCCTATCCCACCAAAGTCGATAAACTGGAATATCTGAACAGTCAGCAGGGCGTCAGTTTTCCCAACGCCCGCGTTTGGAATCCTGAAGATGAAGACTGGAAGTTACCGGCAAACTGGAAAGAGATTATTATCAACGGACTGGCGGACCGCTTGGACCGTTTCCGTTCCCTGAAGATTTTTATGGACTGCTGTGTCCGCTGCGGAGCCTGTGCGGATAAATGTCACTTCTTCCTCGGTACCGGTGATCCCAAGAATATGCCGGTTCTGCGGGCTGAGCTGTTACGTTCCGTGTATCGGAAGGAATTCACCCTGGCGGGAAAACTGCTCGGCAAGATGGCGGGCGGTCGCGAAATGACAGCCGGTGTGCTGAAAGAGTGGTTCATGTACGCCTATCAGTGTACGGAATGCCGCCGCTGCTCTGTCTTCTGCCCCTATGGTATTGATACGGCCGAGATCACCATGATGCTGCGCGAGTTGCTGCACATGGTCGGTTGCGGTATCAACTGGGCAATGGAGCCGGTTTCCAACTCCAATCGGACCGGTAACCATATGGGACTGACCCCCCAGGCCTTTAAAGGGAATGTGGATTTTCTCTGCGAAGATGTTGAAAGTCTGACCGGAGTCAAGGTCAATCCGACCTTTAACCGTAAGGGTGCTGAGGTTCTGTTCATCACCCCGTCTGCGGACGTGTTTGCCGAGCCGGGCCTCTTTACCTGTATGGGCTATCTGCTGCTGTTCGAAGCCATCGGGCTGGATTATACCTGGTCCACCTATGCCTCCGAGGGCGGTAACTTCGGTCTCTTCACCTCCAATGAGATGATGAAGAAGCTGAACGCCAAGATGTATGCC
>MTKS01000352.1 GCA_004028495.1 Candidatus Electrothrix marina | reverse complement strand
CCGAGGCCCCGACCTCAGCTGCTGCGAGAAAACACTCCACCCCACTGCCCGAGCCCAAATCCACCACGGTTTCGCCCTTTTTAGGCGCAGCATCTTTGACCGGACTGCCGCAACCGTAGGATTTCTCTTTCGCCTCTTCAGGAATATAATTGCCCAAGCCCGCAGCCGGGTTAAAGGGATTAACAATCTCCGTATTGGCCTGCTGTGCAGCATTACTGTAAAATTCCCGCACCGAGGAATGGCCGTCATGCTCAGCCAGGGAAATCAGACAATTACAATGGGTGAGACCGACCGAGCCGTCAGAACCGTTTTCCGTGTCCGGGCAGTCATGACGCACATCGCCCATCCGCAGACGAAACAGGCCCTGATCAGGATATTGTGCTGCCTGATCCGTAATGAGCTGCAAAGCCAGCTGTTCGTACAAATCAATATAGGGATCATGGCCGACCAACTCATGACCGGTGTTCCAGGAATGATCCGGATCTCCGCCGCCGGTAATGAATACTAAGGGACGTTGCTGCCGTTCCCCGGCATCTACCAGACTGGTCGAACGAATCGTCCTCAACATGAGGTTGTTTCTCCAGATATCGACCAGCCCCTGTTCCAGATGACCACAGGCAAGTTCCTCCACCCGTATCAGGGCAGGAGAAGGGTAGATAGTCCCGTCCGGGGCCACAGCTAAGGATTCCCAACCCATATTAGTCAGATCGAAACGGGAACCGGGCACAGCAAATACCTGGGCCTTCATCGCCTCCAGGTTATCGATCTTCATGCCCAATTCTCGACAAACCGCAGTTGTCTTGACAATCTGTGAAAACAAACGGACCACCGGGACAAACTGACCGCTTGTTCCCTTGCCCCGCACAAAATGATACATCAGATGGAGACCGCCTGCCCCCAAGGTATGGGCCTGACCAGCTATTTTATCCAGCCGTCCCACATTATCGTTGTTCACAGCCACTGAAATGGTGAAGGCCAACCCCGTCTTTACAGCGGCCTCAAGATTTTCGCAGAGCCTGCTGTAGGTGTTGCGTCCCCGAAGAAAATCGTGTTCTTCCTGCAAACCGTCCAGACTGACCTGGAGATGAATTCGTTCATGATCCATCGCCATCAATTCGGCAAGATGCTCTTGGAGAAGCAGGCCATTGGTCAAAACAGCCACATGATGCGCCGGATCCTGCTGCAGGACATATTGGATCGTCTGACAAAAATCAGGGTAAACAAAGGGCTCACCGCCGGTGAAATAAAAAAGATGACTGCCCAGCGCGGCGGCCTGATCAATTGCATCGTGAAGGCATTCCTGCTCAATGGTTTCTTTTTTGCTCGGAGAGGCAGAAAATAGGCAATGGACGCAGGAGAGATTGCAGGTATCTGTGAGATGAAACCAGATCTCTTTTAAGGGGCCAAGACGCAGATGGTGACTGCGGCCCTGATAGGGCGGCGGTGTCCCTCGATCCAGGAGATGCTCTAAGCGACGAAGATCGCGTCCGGCCTTGTCCGGTTCTTCATGCCGACTGTTACAGAACTCAACCAGAGCCGCAACTCGATTGCCATACTTTTGACAAGCCCTGAGCAGTTCATCGGTGCGGGTGGAGGGGACAAACCAGTCCGGTTTTTCCTGATCAATGTATACCGGCATTCCGGCATGTTCGATTCGGTGCAGTCGTGTGAACCATTGCATGGGCATGTGTAAGAGCTGTTTATTTTATTATTTTTTTGAAGAACGAAGAAAAAAGATATTGCCGGTCTGTCTGGGTTCATGCAAAACGAAGGACTCCAGCTGCATGTTATCCCGGCTTAAGTTGGTAACCTTAAAACTCAATACCTGCTTGTTTCAATAGTTTTTCAAGCCTGACTTTTTCCGCTTCAACTCTCTCTTTTTCCGCTTCTACCTTTTCTTTTCCCTCTTCCGCTTTCCTTTTTCCCTCTTCTGCTTTCCTTTTTTCCGCTTCCGCTTTCTCTTTTTCCGCCCTTTCGTAAGCTATGAGCCGCTCCTGAGTCGCTAATTCTTCTAAAATCTCATCTTCCATTTCCATATCTTCACAAAGTTCTTTACTGGCAGAAGCCTTGTGCAGCCGTCTGATGATGACCTTGAATTCATCCGGAAACGAGGATTCCAGG
>MTKS01000351.1 GCA_004028495.1 Candidatus Electrothrix marina | reverse complement strand
CTTTCCGGTTGTTCAGGGGCGAATACACTATTCGCCCCCCTCTTGTTCCTGTCCAGAGGTGAGAACAAAATCACCCTTACGGCAGGGCCTGATAATTTTCCGCCAGCTCATAGAGCTTGTCAAGATACTTTTCCCTCCGGGTGAGCCGGTTGTTCGCCTCCATCTCCTGAATTAACCACGGAAGCTGTTCGCTGATATCAAGTCCGTAGGTGTTCAGATGCTTTTTGTTCGCCTGATCAAGGATGAGAACAGCATAGTAATTCACCAGCAGTCGCGTTCCCGGATCTCGACGAAAAAGATAGGAACGTCCTCCCAAAGTGTTGAGAAAAAATCCTGCATATTCATAAGCCGCTGTAAAGGGGATCTCCAGCCTTTTATTGCCGCTGACACATTCCTTTCCTTCTGTACTGAGGCGGTACATTTCCGCTGCAATGCCTTCAAAATCCGTTGTTTCCTTGAGTACCTTCTGTGCAAGATGCATATTGTCTTTGCCCAGAATGCGAAAGAAATGGGCTGTATTGGTGAGCACTGTATACAGATCATCGGTTTCATGGGTGACCACCGGTGGATTGTTCAGGAGTTGTGTCGCCAAGGCGTTAAAATATTCCTGAAGCGGTCGGTCATCCTTTATTGCTTCCTTGCTATAGTCCTTTTTCTCAAGCGTATTGAAGAAATTGCTGAGCGTCGGAGAGACCTCTTTGCAACTCGGCCCGGAAATATTTTGCCCATCCTTCAGATGGGTTGGATCCGCTATATTCTGCTGCTGCTCTTCTTTTCCCGGAGAAAAAGAGGGATCTGTTGCCGCATTATTCGGCGTTTCTTCTTTGTCGATGTTCTCGGATGTGTGAAGGCCCGGAAGAGCGGGAGCAGCAGGGGAAGTCGGGGGCGTTGGCTCAGTGTGTGTCAACGGGGATAGCTCCGTGGCTTGTTCTCCTGCTGTTATTGCTGTGTCCTCCGCGCTCTCAGTTTCGGAATCCTGCTCTTGTTTTTTTTTCGTAGCATTTTCCCGGGAATTTTCAGAAGGGGAATCTATAGGGACTGATGCGACTTCCCGCGTTTCTTCTGATGGGCTGGAGAGTTGCGTTGTTGAGAACGCGGAGGCGTCAAACTCCGGTGGAGTGCTCGCTTGTTGGTGCTGGATTGTTCCCGATGAAAGAGGGGGGACGGGACTGAGCACCTCTTTTTTTCGGGGTTCAGAAGTGAGCATAAACCATGCTCCGGCTGTTGCTGCTGTAAGTGCTACAGATCCGATTGCAATGGATCGAACGGTTGTTTTTTTCATATGTTCCTTCCTTCTAATTTTTTTGTACTTATTTGACCGGAGAGGTTCGTACGCGTCTCATTCATTTTGGTTTCCTTGTCCTCTTTCAACTATGAAGGTAGCTCCATTCGGCCAGAATGCAAGGAGAATGATGGAGGACGGTTTCAAGCCCCGGACTCCGTCATTGCGGGGGAAATTTTTCGCTAAATGAGGATACTGACCTTCTTTTAACCGTTTTCCCCTTGACGCTCTCTGCTGAAAGGGCTAAATATCACAAACGACTTTTAAGTGCATATCGGTGCGTACCGCTGCGCAGTCCGTCCGACAGAGCACGGCTCAATCACATACATAAGAACATTGTAATCTTGCTCTTATTATATTCTAAAATTTCCAGGAGGGAAGTCTTATGGCAGTCTATGTAACAGGCCACAAAAATCCGGATACCGACTCAGTCACAGCAGCTATCGCTTACGCCGAGCTGCTCAAAGCCGGTGGACAGGACGCAGTTGCGTCAATGCAGGGGACAATGAATCCGGAAACGGAAACGGTTCTCAAACGCTTCGGTGTGGCTGCACCGGAGATCATGACCGATGCCTCCGGTAAGACCGTGGCCTTGGTTGATCACAGTGACCTGAATCAGGCTCCTGACAACATCAGTGCTGACAGCGTTGTCGCCATTGTGGACCACCATAAGATCGGTGATGTCACCACAAATAATCCGATTTTTTGCTGTGTAAAACCTGTCGGCTGCACCGGTACTGTTCTGAAGCAGCTTTATGATGCCGAAGGTGTTGCTGTTGACCCCAAGGTTGCCGGGTTGATGCTGTCCGCTATTCTCAGCGATACGGTTAATTTCAAGTC
>MTKS01000350.1 GCA_004028495.1 Candidatus Electrothrix marina | reverse complement strand
CGGCAATATTTGAACAGCGCGTGAATTAACGGCATGGTTAAGGACAAATCCGTTTGCAAGTTCACGGTTGGCATCATCTTCAGGCAGGATAAGAAGATGCGGCAGATATTTATTGACGCTCATAGTTCGAGATCTCCGCAGATCAGGGTTTCAATGAGGTCTCCGTCCAGCCGGAGGTTGGAAAGCCTTTTGATCAGTGTCGGTTCAAGATGGCTTTTTCTATCCAGAAAAAAAGTATTTTCGCTTGAAAACTTTCGTATAGCCTCCGGGTTATGCGATGTCATGAGTATTTGGCTCGTCCCCCCTTCAAAGGTCCGTCTCAGTTCGGTAATGAAATGTCCGACTTCAGCAAGAGAAAGATAACTGTCCGGTTCATCCCAAAAGCAGAACAGCGGGCTATAGAATTTGTTAGCGGCCAACAACGCGGCGCAAAGAAAAAAACATTTTTTCGCCGTCAGATAGATTTTTAAAATCAATACATAATGTTGCCGTGTTGTTTTCATTGAAACGAACGATCATGTTCTTTGCGTCTTTGCCGATATGTTCATTCTGGAAATCCTGCATATCAGGCATGAGTTTTCGGAGATATTTGTCAACATGCATATAGGCGGCAGGATAACGGCTGAATAATCCGGAAATCCATTCTCCGAAATTTGAACCGTTTCGTGTTGGAAATAATGTTTCACCGCTTGACTCACCGGTAATAATACTCGGCACCGGTGCAGAATGATCATGCGCGAAAGCCACGTCTTGAAAATATGCAGTGGATCAGACGCTGATTGTTCCTGAATGATTGGCAGGGCGACAAGATGCCAATCCACGAAGAAGCTTACTTCTTTGTGGGGGGTATGAATGAGCACCTCGGCCTGCTTTCGGGAATAAATTGGTTTGCCTGCAACAGACAGCCGCTCCTCGGCAATCCTAAGCTCTTTGAAATTTTCCGGCAGTTCCAAGGCAAGTTCATATTGGTACAGCGTATCTTCAAGCAGAATCTCCATGACGAACCTGATTGGAACGTTGGAACGTCCGCGAGAAAAATCATTTTCCGAGACAATATCCCGAATTCTGTTGATTCCTCTCCCGATGGACTGGAACACTTCAAGCACACGGGAAATCGTTGATTTTCCAGAACCGTTTTTTCCTATTAAAAGAAAAGAGGAGAGTTCCTTCGTATCCAGGGTGAAGTTTTCTAAGCACCTGAAGTTATGTACGTAAAGTGTTTGCAGCATATAACGGTCTCCTTGCTGAACAGATAAAAAATCGGGAGCAGTGAAAAAGGAAATCACAGTGTAATGTTGTGCAAAGGGCAGATGAGAGCACAAGAGGAGATCTCCTGTGCTCACAAGAGAAACCCAACTGGCTATAAAACCTCAGCAAGGCGGAAAATGCAATCGGAATTCCAAGGAAGAGGGGGGAGACAGCAGAAAGCTGTCTCCGGGCCGGGCCGGAGCGGTTGCCGGGGAAAAGAAGAATTACGTCAGCAGAAACTCCTTAAACTGACCGCGCATACAATGATTTGAAGCCATTGAGGATGAATAGGCACCTGCATTGATCAGGGCCAGATACTCCTGTCCGTCCATGTCGGGCATCCAAGACTCCTCATACCATACATCAATAGCCTCGTTGATATTGCCGACCACCCGCATCGGCATGAACTGCCCGTTGCCCAGCTCCAGAGGAACCGGTTGCAGGGGCAGTTGATAATAGGCCGGTTCCGGTGCCAGATTAAAGCCCGCATCAACTCCGAGAAAGAGGGTGTCTTTCTTTTTCTCGATCATGGTTTTTTCCAGCAGCAGGAGGCCCGCATCTTTGAGCAGGTATTCTCCCGGCTCTACCTCCAGATGAAGACCGGTGCCGCTGAAATTTCTTTTCAATACCTCAGCCCATAGTCGCAGATCAAGAGGCTGGTCAGAGGCATCATGGGGAACACCGAGACCTCCGCCCATATTAACCTTTTCCAGCTTATCACAGCGTTCTATAAACCATAGACAACGCTGTATGACCGCCTCTAGCTGTTCAAGCTGGGGCGTGAGATAACCGCAGCCCGTATGAAAATGAATCTTGCTGACAGTCAGCCCGCAGTCTGCAGCCGTTGCCAGGGCCTCTTCGAACTGTTCCTGATAGAT
>MTKS01000349.1 GCA_004028495.1 Candidatus Electrothrix marina | reverse complement strand
GGTCTTCGACCTTGGTTTCCTGCCCTCCCCGGATTGCCTGCTGCACCGAATCGCAACGCCGGGCAAGTTCATGAAAATCACGAGTGTAATGCAGGGCCTTTCCCTGCTCATCGCAGAGGCGGAAACGCATGCGCAGATGGAGGGGAAGATTATCCAATTGCCAGTCTGCCCGTGTCACCGTGACCTGAAAATGACGCAGGAGGAGACGTTCCAGGGCCGGGTAGAGAGATCCCTGATAGAGATCCAGACCGTCCATGAGCTGGGCCGCTGTATCCGGCAGAGGAACAAAGAGTTTGCGTAAGCGCTTGGGTAAACCCTTGAGCAGGGCCACAACCTTATCTTCCAGCAGACCGGGGACCATCCATTCAAACAGGTTTGGCGACAGAGCCGGGCAACAGGAAACCGGGATATCCACAGTCACGCCGTCGCCCTCCTGACCGGGATGGAAGGCGTAATGGAGACGCAGCTCGCCTTGGGGCGTAGTCAGGGTTTTCGGGAAACGATAGAGTTCATCGCTTTCCGGTTGGCTCTGGCAAAGATCCTCCTCTGTCATCCAAAGAAAGCCGTCCCCTTGTTCACCGGGCTTGCTCTGTTTTCGCTTCATGCTCAAAAAACGGTTTAGGGTAAAGCGATCATAGACCTCACTGAGCCGCTGATCGTAAAACTCGAACAGTACCTGCTCGTCAGTCATGATCCCGCGTCTGCGCAGGCGTTCCTCCAGCTCAGCCTGTTGCCGGGCCAGGGCCAGATTATGTTCAAGAAAGGGATATTTCCCGCTGAGTTCGCCAGGGATCAGGGCATCCCGGATAAAGATCTCCCGAGCTTCCGCTGCTGTTTTCTTGCTGATTCGACCGTAATTTACCCGCCGATCCGCAGCAATGACCAGACCGAAGAGGGTGACTTTTTCCAGGGCCGTGACCTGTCCGGACTTTTTCTGCCAATGCGGGTCTGCGTACGAGCGTTTGCAGAGGTCGCCGCCGAGACGCTCCAGCCAGTCCACCTCAATACTGGCGGCCATGCGGGCAAAGAGCTGCGATGTATGGACAAAATCCGCTGCCACGATCCATTGTCCCCCCTTATTATAGAGTCCTGAACCGGGAAAAAGCACAGCCTCCCTATTGCCGCTGATCTGGTAGGTGTTCTTTTCCTTGCGCAGGGCGATATTGCGGAGAAAGCCGGCGGTCAGGGCCTGGTGGACCAGGGCCGGCACTGTAGGGGCAGATGTTTTGACCGAAGAATCTTGCGATTCCGGTAGGGGCACGGCGTGCCGGGCCCCTACAGCATTCTGTAAAGACGACGTTTCCATAATATAAGGAACGGATGTTTCGTCCCAGCGCGAATCGCCCATATGGTTGAGGGCACTGTCAAACTCCTTATGCTGCTTGAGGATGCGCAGAATCTGCTCATAGATATCAAACCATTCCCGCATTCGCTGCCAGGAGCAGAAATTAACCTCGCAAAAACGGCGGAGCTGTCCAGCGGACGGCGTAGGGGCCGACCTGCGTGTCTGCCCTTTTTTCGAGGATGAACGAGAAGATACAGGTTCACCCCGACAGGCATCCCAAATGTTAACCAGGGTCAGCACATCAGAGCCCGGATAATTAAAGGCCCGGTGGGCCTGCCGAGCTTTTTCCAATTTCTCCGGCGGCTGGACACGCGGATCCTGGATCGCCAAAGCTGCGGCAATGATCGCAGTTTCCCGAAGCACACCCAGTTCAGCGCCCTCAATGATCATCCGGGAAATACGTGGATCTAGGGGCAGACGGGCCATAATCCGGCCCCGCTGGGTGAGCCGATGCTCGCTGTCAATGGCACCCAGCTCCCGCAAAATACGAAAGCCGTCATTGACCGCCCTAGGTGCAGGAGGATCAATAAAGGGGAATTTACGCGGTTCGGGCAGACGGAGACTGAGCATCTGCAAGATAACCTCAGCCAGATTGGAGCGCTGGATCTCGGGCAGGGTGAATTCGTCACGGGAGAGATAATCTTCCTCACTGTACAGGCGGATGCAACGCCCCGGCCCCACCCGACCACAACGACCGGCCCGTTGATCGCAACTCGCCTTGGCAATACGGGCCACAGGGAGATGGGTGGTCCCGGCCCGTACATTATAATGGGCAATGCGAGCGAGGCCGG
>MTKS01000348.1 GCA_004028495.1 Candidatus Electrothrix marina | reverse complement strand
TGCAGCTCAAAGGCGACTGATTTCGAAGACAAGGTAGAGATAAAGGAAGATGAGCTGGCTGTCTGGTTCACGACCAATAAAGAAAACTACCGGTCCGAGCCGAAAATCCGCCTGAACTATCTGGTCTTCAACCGGAGTGATGATATGGAACAGGCACAACCGGGTAAAGATGAGATACAGGCCCTTTACGAAAGCAGAAAAGAAAGCTATCAGCAGCCCGAACAGCGCCACGCCCGGCATATACTTTTAAAAACAACCGAAGGCGACAGCGAAGCCGTACGGGCGGAGAAAAAGAAAAAGGCTGAAGAGGTGCTGCTGCTTGCCCGCAACGAGGGGAGTGATTTCAGCGTGCTGGCCAAAGAATACTCCGAAGGACCGACAAAAGAAAAAGGCGGAGACCTGGGTTTCTTCTCTAACGGACGCATGGTGCCGCCCTTTGACAAGGCTGTTTTTTCTCTTCAGCCCGGAGAAATCAGCGACGTGGTGGAAACGCAGTTCGGATATCATATCATCAAACTTGAGGAGGTACGTCCCGCATCTGTCCGCACCTTTGAGCAGGTCAAAGACAATCTGGCAGTCACTCTGAAGAAACAAAAGGCCAAGACCCTTACCTTTCAAAGAGTCACCAAAGCCTACGAAGGAATTATGCGGTCCGGCAGTCTGGAAAAATACAGCAAGGAAGGGGAAACCAAGATTCAGACCTCTGATTATTTCGCCCGGACAGATCTGCCTGAGGGAATAATCAATGATCCCAAATTTCTTGATGTCGCCTTCAGCCTCAAGAAGGGAGAACTTTCTTCTATTGTAGAAATAGGTGAAGGGTACGCGATTCTCTTTGTTGATGACATCCAGAAGCCTGAACTGCCCGAGCTTGATGCGGTGCGGGATCAGGTTGTTGCCGACTACAGCAAAGAAAAATCCCAGGAACTTGCAGCCAAGGCCGCTGACGAACTCTTAGCGGCAAGCAAAGAACAGGGCGGTCTCCAGCAGGCTGTCCAGACAGCGCAGGAAAACCAGCCGGAAGTGACGGTCACGGATTTCCTGCAACGCTCTGCTGACGGAAAAGACCTGCCGCCGAATCAACTTATTCAGGAAAGCTTTAAGATGCCCTGGAAGCAAAAATTGGTGCAAACGCCGGTGCAGGTCGGCACCTCATATTATCTCTTTGAAGTCGCCGAACGAAGAGCCGGGGCGAAAGAGGCCGATGTTGCCGAACGGGACGAGGCAAGGGAAAAACTGCTGGCTTCGGCACGTAAGGAGCTTGTCACCTCATGGGTGACGGCCTTCCAGTCCCGGTCCACAATAGCCACTAACGAGTCCCTGCTCAAATAAGCCCTTCGATCAACCAATACGGTGAACAGCGGACGGGGCGAAAGCTCCGTCTGTTGTTTTTTGGAGCGTTCAAAAGAACTTCTTACTGAACGCAAAGACAACAAGTTACCTCCCTTCCGGTTAAAAAGACATGTTCGTGCCAGATCAAACAAACAACCAACAACCGCCTGTCCATACTCTGCCCCTGTTTGAGCAATTTCTTCTCCAGTTCATCTCAATAATTTACGAACCGGTATCAACAACCTTTCTCGGCAACTGCCTTGCCGGAACAGATATTCCCATACCCGAGGTTCATCGGTTAACCCGCAAAGAGCTGGAGTCGACCATCAGCCAACTCCGTGAACAACAATTTCTTAATGAATTGAATCAATGCCCGCCCCGTCTTGCCGAGCAGTTGACCCGACAGGCGGTTGCTGAAGGGCGTTTCGCAGATCTTGCCGCGCTGATTGAAAAGAAAGCGCCGGTTTCCTATCTGTACGGCAAATGGGCCACCCGCTGCCAACGGGCTCTGCGGCAATTCCGTATCGGTATGCACTCAGACGATTTTAATAAAATCGATGAGGCTGTCACCTTTTTAGAAAAGCACGGGCAGGAGCATATCGGCTCCGAGCCTCCGGCAGTCAGAATTGTCGCCCGAAATTTTGATGCGGCCTGGTTCGGCGCACTGCCGGGCTCCCAGCAATTTTTCCTGCTGAACAGCATCATTCATTATGCTATGGATAAAGCCTGTCATTTTCCCGCTGTCATTGCCTATCTTGAAGATGACGAGGGCATGACATTGTCCGAGGATGAGCGCGTGCCCTTTCAGCGCATGTTGGC
>MTKS01000347.1 GCA_004028495.1 Candidatus Electrothrix marina | reverse complement strand
TCAGCTTTGCCTGGAGGATCTCCCAGTTCCCTCTATAGAGGTCGTGGACCGTCTCAACCCCGTTCATACTTACCCGAGCTATTCCAGACCGGTCATTGGTTTTCAGGGAAAAATAAAGCTGCTTTTCTCCCGGTACCGACAGGGTTATGCTTGACTCTTCTGATTCGAAAAACCACCCGGCTCCCCGAACATGGCGAACCTCATGCAAAAGCTCCTTCGGGAGAGGCTGCCCTTTATCATCAACCCTGATTTCTGTCAGCACAACCCGGCTGTTTTGGGACAGCTCATTTTTCTCACTACCGCCGGACAGGACAATTTCCAAGGGCTTATCCAGGCTGCCGCGAAAAGGGAGGAACGAGAAACGTTCCTGCTCATAGGCGTTATACCCGTTCCCGGAATCCCATTGCAGATTGACAGCAGCACTCGTATCAGGGGCTGTTCCCTCTATAAGCAAGCGGGCCGGTTCATACCATCCTGCACCGTAAAAAAAATAACCAAGCAAGAAGAGGAAAAGCAAAGAAGGGAATAACCAGGAAGACCTGGTATCGCCTTGAAAGAAGATCTTATTACACACAGGAAACACGTTTATATGAAAATGGTCGGCAGGGTGCCCACCCTTTTCATTATTTATTGTCCCGGTCCGATGGGCCGGGATGGGGGAGAGTTAGGCTGCGTTAGCATCAACTCCTCAAGCAGCTCGGCAAGAGCAGCGGTATCAGCACGCTGAACAAGATAGGCATGATCTATGCCCTCCTCCCGTTTATTGAGCCAATAATTGCTGCCGTCAGGCCGTACCATATTTCTGCCCGAGTTTTTCGACCACAACTTTGTTTGTTGCTCGTTTGCCGTCATCACGGCGTAGTAAACGGCCACCTGATCCCAACTGGGCCGATTTGTCAAGCCGTTATATAGTTCATAGCTGCGTCGCACCGGATGAGGCGAGGCAGCCTCTTGCAATCCCGACCCGGTCAAAACCTCTTTCCCGATCTCAAAACCGCTGAAAACCACAGAGGTCGGCCACTGCTCAACCACCGAGGCCGTTGCGGCACTGTCCTGATAAAAATTCCACTCTCTGCCGGAAGGATATTCTCCGCCCATGCAGACCAAACGCTGTACCTTTTGCCGAACCAGCTCAACCCCGTTCAGCGGAGATATCTCATCGGCTTCCGATTGCAGGAGCTTGGCCAGATTGGTTAGGTAGCCGATGGTCACCAGGGTCACCGTATGATCCGGCTGCTCCGACAGGCTACGCCGATAGAGTTCCACCGCATCAGGGGCCTCAGCACCGGTCCCGCTGTTATGGGGAAATTCTTCGCTGATGATTCGGGTATATTTCGACTCGTGCCGAACAGCCTTGCCCTTGACCATCCCGATGGGGATATCAGGGCGACCAAACCAGATATTCAGGGCATCAAGAAAGGGGACACTCCACAGATCACCCGAGGAAATCTGCATAGCCAGGATCCGCACCTTGCCCTGATCTGCCAAACCGTGCAACAGGGCAACAGCACCCACATCATCCACATCCGAAGAGAGATCTGTATCAAGAATCAACCGTGGTACCTCTTTCGATAATTCTCTTGATAATTTTTCCGATGCTTCTCCCGACAACGGCTCATCCTTTTCCCGGCAGGAAACAACCATACAGGCAATACAGATAATGCAGATAAAAACTCTGCTTTTCCGCCCCGCTCCGCTCTTCATCCGCTGAACTCGCGCCGAAAACGTCTGTATCCGTTGATATGGCGATAAAAATCCAAGCCAAGACGCCGAAGAATAATCGGTGGCCAAGTACCCATTTCCAGGATGGCTGGATCCTTGCGGAGCGTAACAAAATTTTGCCAACGTTCTCTCAGCGAAAGGTCGGCATCAGTGCAGAAATCAGTATATTCAAAGACCCCGAAATTCTCCAGATGATAGAGACGCTCAAAAAATTCCACTTCGTCGGTGGTGGGAGTAAAGACCATCCTGGCATGGCGGCGGGCGAACCATTCCGGTTCCGGCACGGTACAGCCAGAACGCAGGAAGGCCTGATTCAAGCGGCAGACATCCGTAAAAATCTGCTCCTGAATCGGTTGTATTTTCTCGCCGAAAAGGCGACGTTCTTCAGGCAGGTCCAGGGTGGTGACCAGCACCTCTTCGTTCTCGGCCCCCTCAGCCTCCGCAACTCCT
>MTKS01000346.1 GCA_004028495.1 Candidatus Electrothrix marina | reverse complement strand
ATTTATGAGCCTGGGCTGGACGTTATGGTGGCAAAAAATGCTAAGGAAGGGCGCCTCCGATTTACCACGGATTTAACGGAAGCTGTCCCTGATGCAGAGGCGGTTTTTATCGCTGTGGGCACCCCGACCTCCAGAAGAGGTGACGGATACGCCGACCTGACGTATATCTATGCAGCTGCCAAGGAAATAGCTGAATTTCTTAACGGTTACACCGTTATTGTGGATAAGAGCACGGTACCCGTCGGAACTGCCCGCCAAGTGGCAAGAATCATCAGCGAGACAAATCCGGAAGCGGATTTTGATGTGGCTTCAAATCCTGAATTTCTCCGAGAGGGTGCGGCTATTGCTGATTTTATGCGTCCGGACAGAGTCGTCATCGGAATTGAGTCGGAACGTTCAGAGCAGGTATTACGGGAAATATATCAGCCACTGTACCTGCGTGATACGCCCATTGTCAGCACCACCATTGAAACAGCGGAACTGACAAAATATGCGGCAAACGCTTTTCTTGCCGTGAAAATAAGCTTTATTAATGAAATCGCTTCAGTATGCGAGGCCGTAGATGCAAATGTCACGGATCTTGCCAAGGGAATCGGCATGGACGGCAGAATCGGCAGCAAGTTCCTTCATCCCGGCCCCGGTTACGGCGGTTCCTGCTTTCCCAAGGACACCCTCGCCCTGATGCGCCTAGTTCAGGAATATGGTGAGAGTTTACGCATCGTCGAGGCAGCTGTAGAGGTCAATGCAGCGCAAAAGGCACGAATGGTCAAAAAAATCAGAGATGCCCTCGGCGGTTCCGAGGCCGGAAAAACACTCGCAGTACTCGGCCTTACCTTTAAGCCCGAAACCGACGATATGCGCGATGCACCGGCACTGACCATCCTGCCCGCCCTGATGGAAAAGGGAGCGACAGTGAGAGCCCATGATCCGAAGGGAATGGAGGAGGCAAAAAAATATCTTCCGGAAGGTGTTGAGTATGTTAGCGGTGCTTACGAGGCCTGTGAAGGGGCGGACGCCGTGATCCTTATGACAGAATGGAATCAGTACAGGGCCTTGGATTTCGAGAAATTAAAGGGAAGTATGAAGACACCGATCTTTATAGATCTACGTAATGTGTATGATCCAGACAGCTTGAAAAATTTTGGTTTCAGCTACGTGGGAGTGGGAAGAAAGTAAGGCGAGCAAGGCTGCCGAACAAGGCTGCCGAACAAGGTGTCAGCTATGGGTAACATCAAAAAATATAGCCGACAACGGAGAACCACCAGCCGATGATCGGCTGGTCGGAAACTGAAGAATGACCTGCCCCGCCCCTTGGGGCGGGGCATTAAACCCGAGATGTTGCAATAAAGGAATGATCTTTATTTACCTCTGCGCTTGGAACTCGCTCGTTTTGCCGCCTTCAACGGGTTAACTCGTACTGTGATCACTTCTATTTCCGGTTTCGCATGGGTGGCGAAATTACATATACCCAGACGCCATTTTGCCGCCGGATCAACATAGGTTTTACAATACTGACTGCTGTTTTCTTCAACGATACGATCACAGCCGTCACATTTCTCTATAATCGGCTGAAAGGGACCATCACTGTAATTTACGGCGTTGCCGGTCTGCATTTTGCGAACCTCCTGAAAAAAATATAATATTTCTCTTGAATCAGAAAAAAAACTTACATACAATGAGAATACAATGTACTGTTCAATTTTAGTCCAAAAACATTACCTTATAAAGGCTATCAACGGAACTGTCAACAGTTTATCCGATCTACCCTGCATTCACTTAAATATTTCTGGAGTTTAAATTATGCCTGTCTACGTCTGGAAGGGAAAAAATACACTGGGCAACACAATTAAGGGTGAAATTGAAGTGGGCAATGAGGCCGCTGTTCATGCTCAGCTCAAACGTTTACGTATCCAAAATGCGAAGGTGAAGGAAAAACCCAAGGATATGTTTGCGAATGTCGCATTCTTGCAACCGAAAGTTACCGGCAAGGACATAGTCGTCTTTACTCGGCAGATGTCCACTATGATTGATGCAGGACTCCCCTTGGTGCAAAGCCTGCAAATCCTCTCCAAACAGCAGGAAAACCCGACTTTTAAACGCGCTCTCCTTGAGATCGTCAACGATGTGGAAACGGGTACAACCCTTGCTGACGGCATGCGTAAGCATCCGAAAGTTTT
>MTKS01000345.1 GCA_004028495.1 Candidatus Electrothrix marina | reverse complement strand
CACCCGATCCAGACAGCCGTTTCAATTTTCGTCCGGCCTTAATAAGGAATTGTTTAATCATATTTTTTTCGGAACATAGTCTCGGCGTTTGCCAAAATTCAGGCAGCCTTTTGATCGGAATAAACGCCATTGCCGGAAAGATCTCCGTCCCGCATGGCCAGATAATCATCAAAGTCCATCATCTGGTCAACAATATGATCAGGAAAAAACTCAATGATTCTGTTCGCTACCGTGGACACAAACTGATGATCATGGGAGGCAAAGAGCGCCGCCTCGGAATAGGTGGTCAGGGCATTATTCAGAGAAGTGATGGACTCGAGGTCCAGATGGTTGGTGGGTTCATCCAGCATCAGCACATTTGCCCCGGAAAGCATCATGCGGGACAGCATACAGCGCACGCGCTCACCACCGGAAAGGACAGAGGTCTTTTTCATAGCTTCCTCGCCGGAAAACAGCATTCTCCCGAGAAATCCCCGGACAAAGCTTTCATCCTCCTTGGGCGAAGCAAACTGACGCAGCCAACCGACCAGATCAAGTCCGTCATCGGCAAAATACGTTCCATTCTCCTTGGGAAAATAAGAATTGGTGATGGTCACGCCCCAACGGAAAGAGCCGCTATCCGGTTCCAGTTCACCGGCCAGAATCTGGAACAGGGTGGTTTTGGCTAAACTGTTCGGACCGGCAAAGGCGATCTTGTCCCCTTTATTGACGATCAGACTGAAATCTTTGAACATGGAAACACCTTCCACCTCCTTACTCAACCCTTCAATCTCCAGGATCACATCACCGCAGGGCCGCTCCGGTTTAAACTCGATATAGGGATATTTACGGGAAGAAACCGGCATATCCTCGATAGTGAGTTTTTCCAGAAGCTTCTTCCGAGAGGTGGCCTGCTTGGCCTTGGAAGCATTGGAGCTGAAACGCTGGATAAAAGACTTGAGTTCCTGCTCCTTGACCTTGTTTTTCTTGCTCTCGGTCTCTTTCTGACGAAAATGCAGCTCGCTGGCCTGCTGCCAGAAATCATAATTGCCCACATAGACTCTGATCCTGCCGTAATCAATATCCGCCATATGGGTGCAGACCTGATTGAGAAAATGGCGATCATGGGAAACAATGATGACAATGTTCTGAAAACGGGAAAGGAAATTCTCCAGCCAGGTAATGGTTGCAATATCCAGATGGTTGGTGGGCTCATCCAGGAGGAGGATATCCGGGGTGCCGAACAGGGCCTGGGCCAGCAGAACCCGAACCTTCTCAGTCCCTTCCAGCTCCTTCATTTTTTTCTGAAGCAGGTCTTCACCGACCCCGAGTCCCTTGAGGAGAACCGCTGCTTCGGATTCCGCTTCGTAGCCGTTCATCTCTCCGAACAGCACCTCCAGTTCACCGGAGCGAATGCCGTCCTCTTCACTGAAATCCGGTTTGGCATAGATGGCATCCCGCTCGGCCATGATCCTGTAGAGTTCTTCATGGCCCATGATCACGGTATTGATGACCGTATGCTCATCAAAGGCGAACTGATCCTGACTCAGCACGGCAAGACGCTGCCCCGGTGTTATGAAAACATCCCCATGATCCGGATCAATCTCTCCGGACAGAATCTTGAGAAAGGTGGATTTTCCGGCACCGTTGGCACCGATCAGTCCGTAGCAGTTGCCCGGTGTGAACTTAATATTTACTTCTTTAAAAATAACCCTCTTACCATAAGAGAGTCCTATATTATTTGTTGTTATCATAGCTTGCTCGCTAAAAGTTATGCAGGTGAATGCTGCAAGGATTCGTAAGGACAGAAAAGAGGTGGGCAAACGGCATGAACCGTGCTTATTCAAGGCAACGGGCGCGACTCACAAGGAGCTGGGGGCGTTTTTTATCCTTTTGACGTACTCAGGCGGAACAGCTTCCTGTCCCGGCGCTTCTTCGGTTTCTTTGTACACTTGCGGCCTGCTCATCCTGTTGTTTTTTTTCTCGTCTTTCTTCTCGTAATGCGATCCACTATAACAGGAACAGCTTGGTCGCGTAAATGATTTTCCTGTGACAGCCGCATAACTGCGGGCATAAAAAAACCCCGTAATAAATATTACGGGGTTTTTACAACTGATTGAATCAACCCTTACAGCTGTACAACATTCTCAGCAGCCAGTCCTTTTTGTCCGTCAACGACATCAAAGCTGACTCGTGCTCCTTCCTGCAA
>MTKS01000344.1 GCA_004028495.1 Candidatus Electrothrix marina | reverse complement strand
CTACTGCAGCCAGGAATGTTGCAGTTGGTCAAAACCATCAAGCTTGACAACTAAGGCGTAGTACATATTGGAGTAATCATCAAAGATTCCTTGCACAGGAACATTCAGGGCATATTCAACACGGAAATCTATTTTGCGATCCAGTTCCGGATACTGCTCCATAAGCATGCTGGTTAATGCCCCGAGCGTGTTCATGGTCATATCGCCCCAGTCAAACCCCTGGGTTTGGCTGGTTCCGTCATCAAGCTCCATGATTGTCTGTACGGCCCAGGACGAAAACACACCGTAGCGACCGGCTGTTTTTTTGTCATATCCCCAATGCTTGTACAGACCGGTAAAGGCATCGGCAACCGCATACGTCGACCAAAAATGACCGGCTTTATCCGCGCCGCCATATTTCGAGTCCTTTTCAAACCAGCCTTCATCGGCAAAATGAAAACCTCCTGAGCCGTAATCCCAATCAGCCATCCCGTACAGGGTAATAAAGGCTGCTGCGGAGATATTGGTGTACAGGGCCTTTTTTTCCTTGGGAAGCTCATCCCACCAGCCGCCCTCCCGGTCGTCATGCGTTTCCTTAGCCGCCTGATCGAAATCAGGAGTATTCTGTAGATCCTTCTGTAGAACCCCGCTGAATGCCGGAGAGGTAAAATTCGCCGTGACAGCAAAAAAGATAATCGAAAGATTGAAGAAGTATTTTTTCATTACTCAGCTCAGAAGGAGGCCTTATTATGTTCATCCGATCAGAGGCGGTACACGCGCCCCCGTGCAGAGAGGTACCGGTGTCCACAATCTGAACCATCGTGCGACAGCATATATCACCGTTTATATATCACCCTCCCGTAAAAGACAAAATTTTTCGTATCAATCGCATATGACCGGAGAAGCAGCATCTCTGCGGGCTTCATCGTATTCAAAACAACACGTACAACATCAAAAAGATAAACAAGTGCCTCATAAACGGAACCGATATTTCCCGAAGGAGAAAAACGACGGATAGATTGCGTTGGCAGAGCGATTCAGCTATGATGTGCCGAGGCAGGAATCCAAAATTCTCCGGCAAGATCCATGCGGGACTGCGGTACATCCTGCAAGAGTCCTCAAGATTACTCTGAATATGAACAATACACTCGCATTCCAACACCTGAAAAAAGCATTCCTGGTTGCTCTCTGGTTCTGTTTTCTCACCTTTCCCATCATGGTCATCAAGGTGAATCCCTATGAAGAAACCGTTGTCTGGCGTTGGCAGAATATGCTCTATGTGGCACTTGCCAGCTTTTTTCTGTACCTGTTGAGCCGAGCCTTTCTCGGCTGGAAGACAGTACAGGAAGAGAAAAAAAAACTGCGCATCACCCCTGACAGGGTAAAAAAAAATTGGCAGCACATCCTGCTCAACGAGCCAAAAATATTTGTACCGGTTCTCGGAGTGCTTCTGGTTATTTTTTCTGCTTTTCCATTGTACCTTTCCACCTATCAAATCAACATCATGATCACAGCCCTGATGTACGTGGTCTTAGGGCTGGGCCTCAACATCGTTGTCGGGGTGGCAGGCCTGCTTGATCTGGGCTATGTGGCCTTTTATGCAGTCGGGGCCTATACCTATGCCCTGCTCAACCTTCATTTCGGGATCGGCTTCTGGACAGCCCTGCCCATCGGCGGGTTACTGGCAGCCTGTTTCGGAATTTTGCTCGGCTTTCCGGTGCTGCGCCTGCGAGGTGACTATCTGGCCATTGTCACCTTGGGTTTCGGAGAAATTATCCGCTTGGTGCTGGAAAACTGGACCGAGTTTTCCCAAGGCCCCAGCGGTATATCCAATGTCCCCAGGCCCGGCTTGTTCGGCATGGAGATGACGCTTGATCAGTCTATCAACTATCTCTATTACCTGATGATCGCCCTGGTGATTTTCACCGTGTTCATGGTCAACCGGCTGCAAAATTCCCGGATCGGTCGCGCTTGGTTTGCCCTGCGCGAAGATGAGATTGCCTGTCAGGCTATGGGCATCGACAAAACCAAAACCAAGCTGACCGCTTTTGCCCTGGGTGCTTTCTGGGCCGGTATGGTCGGGGTAATCTTTGCCGCCAAAACCACCTTTGTCAACCCTTTGGGCCGAAAGACCATCATGATAACCAAGGTCGCTCCGAAGACCAGCATGCGGTAATCGGCAAAGGCCCGCAGATATTCCGGCAACAACATCAGGACCAA
>MTKS01000343.1 GCA_004028495.1 Candidatus Electrothrix marina | reverse complement strand
TGAGGCCATATATATGTACAGAGGAGTATGAAGTTGAGAACGGGCCTGCTGTGTAAAAAGATATAACTATTTGATATTGAAATGCAAATTACAATAAAGAACGGAGTTGTTTCTCGTCGGTCACTTCTCATCATGCGGCACGCGAGAGCGTAACCATTCTGATAGCGATAAAATACTCATCATTTGTTATTGCAAGATGCGTACCCGTTATTATCTTTAGTGGAGCAGGACAAAAGAATATAAAAAATTATACGGTATTTTATTTATTGAAACAAGTCGAATTATCCTTCTTTAGCTGAAGAGAATGTTATGACGTACCACATTGTTTCCGTCTCCGTATGCACGGAAAGATGTTCGGGGGTGCAAAAATATTGTCGGGACGTCGGTATGCAGGAAGAACGATAAAACGGAGCAAAATAGGTCACCGGGTGTCGTAAAACGTCAGGGGAGGGCGGAGCCGGGGTGGAGTATCGCGAAAAAAAGGGGGAAGCAGAGCAAGATGCTTGTCTGATGTCATGTTTCCGTGTACAATCCGCTCTTTTTTGATAAGCATGATGACTGCGCCGGCTCTGGCTGTTTGACGAGCCTGAAGAATGCAAGACTACTTTACCCGGAGGGAGTTTCTGAAAAAACATGGCGAAACATATTGAGATCAATTCCGATAATCCCCAGCCCCGTCTTATCGGCACCGTGCTTGATACGCTGCGAAAAGGAGGAGTTGTCTGTTATCCCACTGATACCATGTACGGTATCGGCTGCGATATCTTTAATCAGAAAGCGGTCAAGCGGATTCATCAGATCAAAAATCGCCCCAAGCATAAACCCTTCTCCTTCATGTGCTCATCATTGAAGAATATCAGTGAATATGCTCATGTGGGCAATGCCGCCTACAGATTAATGCGTAAGCATCTGCCCGGCCCCTATACCTTAGTCTTGCCCGGCTCCAAGCTGGTGCCGAAAATTATGCTGACCAAACAGAAAACGGTCGGTATCCGAGTGCCGGAATCGCCCATCTGTCTTGCCGTGATTGAGGCGTTCGGAAATCCGCTGCTCAATACCAGTGCAATACGGGATGATCATGACGAGCCGGTTATTGATGCTTTTGATGTTGAAAAGCTCTTTGGAAACGATGTGGATCTGATTATTGATGGAGGCGAGGTGTATCCCAACCCGTCAACTGTTATTTCTCTGATTTCCGAACAGCCGGAAATTCTTCGTGAAGGCAAAGGTGATATCACACCCTTTCTGTAGAAAATGAGGTGATTCCCTTTAAAGATCCGCACCTATGGTCAGATGAATGCGCAGGGGATAATCAGCATCCGAGACAGCGCAGGCCACATCCAGCCGCACCTGCCCGAAGGGGAGATTCATTCGTACCCCGAGACCGGCACCTGCCTGAAGATCAGCATCAATATCGTCATAGGCATTGCCCAGATCATAGAAGGCGGCCGCACTCCAGTTGTCGGTAATGCTGCGTTCAATTTCAATACCGGCCTCGGTCAGATATTGACCTCCGATGATTTTTCCTGAAGAATCCTCCGGCCCCAATTCCTTATAGCCGTAGCCGCGTACCGAATGGTCGCCGCCTGCATAGAAACGAAGCGAGGGCGGCAGCTCGTCAATGGAGTCCATCATGATTGCGCCGATCGATAATCTGCCGAGAAGACGCCAGTTTATCCAAGGTGTCAGGATGATCTTGCCGTTGGCCCGGGCTTGAAGAAAGCTTGTGCTGGAGAGAAAGGCCGTATTGCCCCCCTTAAGGCTGGCACTCAGGCGTATGCCGTGTTCTGTTCTGATACGGTCTTCAGCCAGAATCAGAGTGAAATAACCTCTTGGGATCAAAAGGTTTGCCGAACCGCTGGTGACGCCGACCGTGTAATTTTCATGCAGGTACTCCAGGCCGACCCCGAACTGGTGCTTGGGAGCATTATGATTGACTGATCCGCTGATCGAAAGCTGCTTGATCCAGGTGTCGTCCCAGGTTTCGTCAAAAAAAACAGTGTCTAAGTTCAACGAGTCGTAGCGGAGATCAAAGACCGGGATTTCATAATCCGCATCGGCTCGGCTGCCGTTTTCCGCCAACTGAATATTAAATTCAGGTTTATGGCCGTGTCGGTTGATGATGCGATTTTTCCAGCCGATATTGCCCCGTGCGCCGGTATCAGTGCCGTACCCGACCCCGAAACTGTATCTGTTTTTTTT
>MTKS01000342.1 GCA_004028495.1 Candidatus Electrothrix marina | reverse complement strand
GTAAGCTGAAAGACGGAGAAAAACCGCCGTGGAGTTTCCATGCCGCTGATGCCGATATCACTGACGGAGGGTATGCTTTTCTGAAACATGCCACCTTTCGAATCAAAGGGGTTCCTGTCCTGTATTCGCCTGTTATGATGCTGCCTGCTAAGCGAAACCGCCAGACAGGTCTTCTCTTTCCCTCTGTTTCCCTGTCGGACCGGGACGGATTCAGTCTGGAGTGGCCGCTTTTTATCAACCTTTCTCCGAGCAGTGATATCACGCTGTATCCCCATTATCTTGCCGAGCGGGGCTTCATGGCAGGGGCTGAAGCTCGTTACATGCTGGATCAGAATTCAAAGGGAACAATGATTGCGAATTTCCTGAATGATGATCTCAGCGATATGGATAATCCGGATAATGCTGAGTATTATGCCGACGGCGGATACACCCATACCAATCAGAATCGCTATTGGATACGAGGTAAGGCGGATCAGAAATTCGGCGGGTGGACAACCAGACTTGATATTGATCTTGTCTCCGACCAGGATTATCTCGACGAATTCAGTAACGGTTTTACCGGATATTCCGTGAGCGACCAACGGCTTTCCGATCAGTTCGGGCGGGGATTACAGGACAGAAACACCCATGAGCGGGAAAACAAGCTGACCGCCCTTCGTTCCTGGTCCAACGGCACCTCTCTGGAGGCAACCATGAGAGGTGTTGACGATCTGTATGAATATAGTGATGACAGCGGCTCTGCGGCGTTGTGGAAATTCCCGGAGGTCAAATACAGCGGTTTGGTTCCCTTGTATGATACGGACGTGGATTTTTCCTGGGATGCCAATTACGTTTATTATAAACGTGACCTGGGCGTGGAGGCGCAACGAATTGATCTCTATCCTAAGTTGAAAACAGCTCTTCCTATGCTGAGCGAGTACTTGGAGACCACCGTCGGTGTCGGTGTCAGGGATACCATGTATGTGATTGATGATAACGGGGTTGAAGAGTGGCAGGACAGTGATACGGAGAATCGTTTCCTCGCAGACGTAAACGGGGAAATCGCAACAACCTTGCGCAGGGATTTTTTAGGTAACGGCAGAGGTGTTTCGTCATGGAGTCATACCCTGCGACCTTTTGTGCGCTATACCTATGTAACAGATCCAGATGAGGATAATCTGCCCCTGTTCGACTCGGTCGACAGTGTCGGTGATCAGAATCGGATTACCTACGGGCTGAATAATTTTTTCACTGTCTCCGAGACGAGAGATGATGAGGAATATGAACGGGATTACGGGTATATCAAGCTGCAACAGAACTATGATCTCCGTGACGTGGCCTCTGAGGAGCCTCTTTCTGATGTCCAGTTCCGTCTCTCCTGGACTCCTTGGCAGAACATGAACTTTAAGTACTCCACTGATATTGATGTGTATGATAACGATTTTACACAGCACACAGTTGAGAGTGATTACCGCAACAGTCGAGGAGATCTGCTTTCTTTTGATTATCTCTTTTATGCCGGTGCCACTGATGAGGCAGAGGATACCAGTTCGATCAGGCTGTTTACCCGGGTGGGTCTGATCTATGATTTTGCTGTGGGCTATTCCCTGGAACGATCTATCGAGGATTCCGTGACCATAGCGGAGAAGATCAGTCTGAGTTACAACCCCTCCTGTTGGTCAGTGGAATTGGTGGCTGATGTCACGCCGGATAATGAGCAGGTCATGGTCCTGTTCAAATTGGCCAATATCGGTGCTCCCTTTGGCGTGGACCTCATGGGGAGCAGTGATGAATAGAAGTATGTATAGAAGGAGGCGAAGATCACAGCCCGGAGCTTCGCAATGAAATATATTGATGTGTTTAACGGCGATGCCGACGGTATCTGTGCTCTCCACCAACTGCGCCTGCATGAGCCTCGCCCGGACGCCCGATTACTCAGCGGGGTAAAACGAGATATAGCCCTGCTTGAACAGGTAACCGAGGTGAGGGATACAGCACTCACGGTTCTTGACATCTCTCTGGACAAGAACAGGGGAAGCTTGGATAAAATTTTAGCTGCTGACGCTGGCAATACGGTGTTCTATGCAGACCATCATTATGCCGGTGAGCTCCCGGACTCGGAACGCCTCACAGCCCATATTGATCCGCAGCCCCTGATCTGCACTTCGTTGATCATCAATCAGCTGCTTGAAGGAAAGCATGCCCTGTGGGCGGTCGCCGGAGCATTCGG
>MTKS01000341.1 GCA_004028495.1 Candidatus Electrothrix marina | reverse complement strand
TGTGAGGGGGGTTGGTTGTAAAATTTTATCCGATCCTGCTCGCGCGGTAAAAAACGTGGTCGAATATAACCCCCTGACTTTTGGTCAAAGGGAAGAGCCCCGCCCCGGAGGACGGGGACTCACATCAGAGGATGCGGCAAAAAATTATGGTAAATTAAAAAGCTGTTGAATATTTTTTTTACTGTCGGCGTGGAGGAATTCATTTCTCCTGCTCTCGCTGTTCATCAGTTTACTGACCCTGGCCAAGGTCTGAAGGTACTCCTCAGCCATATTTACGGGAGAAAGAATCATCACAACAAGATGAACAGGTTTATTATCCTTTGCCTCAAACCCGATTCCCTTTGTTGATCTTCCAAAGCAGACCATGCATTGTTCCAGACCATGCAATTTTCCATGGGGAATCGCCACGCCGTTGCCGACACCAGTTGACCCGAGTTGCTCCCGCTCCATCAGCACCTGCTGTATGGTCTCAAAATTTAGCTCTGAATTGTTCTTTTGGGCCGCTTCGGCCATTTCTCGAAGAAGGCTTTTTTTATCGGTAGATTCTAATTCGAGGACTATACATTGTTCTGTGAGTTCTATCATTTTTCTGTCAAATATTCCTTTCCCGCAGGGATACCGAAATTTTTCTCAAAAATTACTTTAAAAAAATCTCCCGTTCCGAGGAATGAGAGAACAAAATGAAGAATTGTAGGGGCACGGCACGCCGTGCTCCTGCGACTAACGGCTCTTACGACGATGCTTAACCGGGAGGATTTTCAATTGATCCCTGTATTTCGCCACTGTTCTCCGGGCAACTTTCACCCCCTCTTTCTTTAAAAGTTCAGAAAGAGCATTATCACTGAGCGGTTTTTCCGAGTCCTCCTGCTGAATAATCTGTCTAATACGATTTCTTATCGCTTCAGAGGCGACCAAATTCCCTCCTGTTGTCGAGACAGCACTGGAGAAAAAATACTTCAGCTCATAAAGCCCCTGGGGGGTATGAACATATTTATTCGAGGTGATTCGGCTGACTGTGGACTCATGGAGTCCGATATCCTGCGCCACATCATTGAGGACAAGCGGTTTCAGGTAACCCGGCCCTTTTTCAAAAAAATCATGTTGAAACTTAAGCAGACTCCTCATAACCTTGTAGATTGAATTCTGCCGGTAATGGACCGAGTTGATGAAATTTTGCGCATGCCGCTTCTGTTCCGTCAAGTACCCCTTGGAGGCCGCCCCCATCTTGTCCTTATCCTTTATGAGATCCTGGTACTCTGTAGAGATCTGCAACCGGGGCAATCCGTCGTTGTTGAGCTGAATAATGAATTCACCATCCAGCTTATACAGGTACACATCAGGAACGACATAGTTGGTCTGCTCATTACTGTATTCATTACCGGGGTATGGCGTTAACGAAGTAATCACAGCGAAAGCATTGCGGACTTCACGGGCAGTATAGTCAATGTTCGCCGCAATCTTGGTAAAATTATGGGTCTGCAATTCTTCCAGATGCTCATCAACAAGCATATAGGCCAAATCTTCCTCCATCCCCTTTCGCTCCAACTGGAGCATCAAGGATTCGCGGAGATCACGCGCAGCTACTCCCGGAGGATCAAGACTTTGCACCAAGCGCAGCATTCCTTCGGCCTCTTCATGACTGCACCCTGCATATTCACAGACATCCTCGATAGATGCTTCAAAGAAGCCATACCCGTTCAGACTGCCGAGAATAAAGATGGCCAGATCCTGATCTGTTTTGTCAAGTTTAATATGGGAAAGCTGCCACTCCAGAAAGGAAAGCAGGCCGGGAGCGGCTGAGATGAAATCAAACTGCGACGGGGCGTCGGCAGGCGGGGCTTCCTTGGCAAAGGAAAAATCAGAATCAAAATTATTGCTGTAATCTTCCCAGTCAACCTCGGCCACATTTTTCGGATCATCTCCGGCAACCTGGGAAGTGGCTGCCGACTCGGCAGAAACCTGAACCTCTTCAGCGGATAATGCATCAGGATTACTGACGCTTTCTTGGATACCTACCACCTCTTCCAGCATGGGGTTCTGTGCCATTTCTTCTTGCAGTGCGTTGGTCAGTTCCAAGCGATTAAGCTGCAGAAGTTTAATAGCCTGACGCAACTGCTGCGTCATAACTAACTTTTGGGTAAGTTTTACTTGCTGTCGGAGTTCAAGACTCATTGATAAAAAAACATGAAATGTATGCCATCACAAAGACCTGCCTCTACATAGTAAAATTTTCAC
>MTKS01000340.1 GCA_004028495.1 Candidatus Electrothrix marina | reverse complement strand
TTTGGCAGTGCCATTAATAACTTCGGGGTTAAAGAGCTGTTGGATAATTTCGTCGAGCTTTCCCCGGCCCCCGGCCCTCGTGCTGCTGTCTCCCGTGAGGTAGCTCCTGATGAGGAGGCCTTTAGCGGCTTTACCTTTAAGATCCAGGCCAATATGGACCCGGCCCATCGTGACCGGATTGCCTTTTTCCGTATCTGCTCAGGAAAATTTACCCGTGGGATGCGGGTGAAGCATCATCGCTTGGGCAAAGAGGTTAATCTGAGCAAGGCCACAGTCTTTATGGCCCAGAACAGGGCCAGTGTGGATGAGGCCTATCCGGGAGATATCATCGGCATCCATAACCACGGCACCATTAAGATCGGCGATACCTTTTCCGATAAGGAGCTTCTTAAATTCACCGGTATCCCCAACTTCGCGCCTGAGCATTTCCGGCGGGTGCTCTTGAAGAATCCGCTCAAAACCAAGCAGCTCCATAAGGGTCTGGTGCAGATGGCGGAAGAGGGGGCTGTGCAGATGTTTCGCCCTGTTATGGGCAGTGATTATATTCTCGGGGCTGTGGGTGTGCTTCAGTTCGAGGTGACTATGGCCCGGCTCAAGGCTGAGTACAATGTGGACGCCATTTATGAAATGGTTCAGTATAGCCTCGCTCGTTGGGTCACCTGTGATGATCCGAAAAAGCTCAAGGCTTTTGAGGCTAAGAATCAGGGAAACCTGGCCCATGATGCGGAAGGGCATCTGGCCTTTCTGGCGGATGGGCAATGGCGGCTTAATCATACTGCTGAGCTTTTTCCTGAGATTGTCTTTCATACAACCCGAGAGCATAATTGAAAAGGAAGCTGCGCTTCAAAAAATGGTTTCCAAGCTGGCGCTTGGAAATAACGACAAAATGACTTGACCGTGATACCATAAAGCAGTATCAGTTAAACATGAATAGTAAACACCGTAAAACCTTGGCAGCCATTTTTTCCAGCCCTGTTCCCGGCAGTCTTGAATGGCGCAGGATTGAGAGGCTTTTTGTCGCCCTTGATGCTCAAGTGATAGAGGGAAGCGGCTCAAGGGTATCTTTTATCATTAACGGTGAAAAAGGCGATTTCCACAGACCGCATCCCGGCAAAGAGGCGAAGCGATATCAGGTGAGAAATGCCAGGGATTTTTTGGCAAGAGCAGGAGTCAAACTATGAATACAATCAGCTACAAGGGGTATGCGGCCAAGATCGAATTTGACCCGGAGGATAATATCCTGTTCGGTAATATTATCGGCATCCGTGATACTGTAGGATTTCACGGTGAATCGGTCAGTGAGCTGAAAGATGCCTTTCATGAGGCTGTTGATTTTTATCTGGAAAGTTGCGAGAAAGCCGGGAGAGAACCGAATAAGCCGTTTTCCGGGAAATTTATGGTCAGGGTGGACCCTTCGTTGCACGGAAAAGTTGCTGCAGCTGCGGTGAGTGCCGGGAAAAGTCTTAATAAATGGGTTGCGGAAACGCTTGAGCAGGCGGTTCATGCCTCGTGAAGTTGTTTTCAGCAAGGCCGATCATACAGGTGCGTAAACTCTGCTTGGGCATCTTGAGGACAGAACCTTCGATTTTGATAAAAGAAGCAGAGCTTCAAGGCTGCAATCCCAAGCTGGAGCTTGGGAACTAGATAAGGCTTGCTTTGCCCCTGCAAGCTCGCATTGAAACGGTGAGTTGATTTTTTTCCCTTGCCTCCCCATGAAACCTGCGAGAGCCTCTGCACGGCTTAACAGGTCTCTGTCTCAGTAATCACACCCAATCCCACATCGTTCCCAGCGAGCACTTTCTCATCCACTTCTGGTTTTATTGTGTCTCAAGGGAGCTGGGGATCTTTAGTAACGGTTCACATTTTCAACATATTGATATTATAAAGACTTGACTTTGCGGTTGGGATGTATTCGTATGCAGATAGTATGGTTGTTCCTCTGATTTCACAGCTTTTATGATGATAATGGAAATATGTGGCGGTGGTGGAAGGGTTGAAAAAGGAACGCTATTTAGCCTGTTTTCCATTTTAGCCTCTGTATATCATGATAAGAGGGAAAAACGGAGGTGCAAGTTGATAAGTGGAAACAGTTTCCACTTTTACTGCATCAATATCTGAATAAGTGGATTTTTGCGATATATATTACGGTCAATAGCAGGGCGAGTTTCCATTTATTAACGCTGTTGGACTAAGTTTCACAAAAGAAACAGGTAGTTAGCAGTGGAGGCGGTAT
>MTKS01000339.1 GCA_004028495.1 Candidatus Electrothrix marina | reverse complement strand
GGGTCTGTAGGGGCACGGGAATTTGTTTTCTGGGAAATCTCTAATTCTATCAAACATCCCCCAACCTATCCACAAGCCCCGCAGCCAGCAAAGGTATCATCAGCTCATGATGCCCGGTGAAATTAAACCCCTTGCCGCCTTCCAATGTGGGCCGATGCACCACATTGGTGGCAGGCCGATAGGCCCGGATAAAATCGAAATTCGCCGTGGTGAATCGTTTCACCTCATGGCCCAGATTACGCACCACGGTCAGAGCCTTGAGGAAAACCTCGGGCAGCAGCACGGCTGAGCCGACATTCAGATAGGCCCCACCTTCCAGCTCGCTGACCAGACGACAGAAAACTCGGAAATCATGATGGCTGCACTGGCCGATGGCCGCACCGTTCGCATCAGGGTGAATGTGAATAATGTCTGTTCCCACTGCCACATGCACGGTCACCGGGATGTTCATCCGCCGGGCCTGAGCCAGCAGGCTGTGCTCGTTAAAAGGAAAGCTTTCGCGGAGCAGCATATTGCCCACAGCTTCGCCCAAGCCGATACCTTCTTCAGCACCTTGGTTGATAGCCCGATTGAGGACTTCACCGGTCTCTTTGGCCGCGCCGAACGCACCGGCCCCCAGTACACAGGCCACATCCTCGGAGGTGCGCCCGACCATCGCGATTTCCGTATCATGAATAATCCCGGCCCCGTTCAGGGCTATGGCTGAAATTACGCCTCGTTCCATCAGGTCAATGAGGATCGGATTCAGGCCCACCTTGATGACATGGGCTCCCATCCCGAACAGCACAGGTCGTTCGTTCTTGATTGAGGTCATCACCCGGTCAATGAACTCCGGGAAGTCCACGCCGGCAAACTGGTTCGGCAGGCCGCTGATCAGCTCGGCAACGCTCATACCGGGCCGAACCGGACGGGCAAAATCGTCCACTGTTACCTTGGAATGGCGACCATGGACCGAATAGGTATTTAATCCGCTGAAATCAAGCGGCATGACATTTCTTGCATTCATGGCGTTGAAGAAGGATCAGTTATCAAAAATATCGTTGAGGTTATTCGCTGTCAGAATACGCTTTCCCCATTCCTGAAGCTGTTGATCTTCCGCAGTCCGGAGTTGCTCGGTGATCCTCTCTTCGAGAGAACCGAATTTATATTCGAGGAGCTGCCGCAACATATTTGACTTCCCTTCATGTATTCCTTCCCGGTGCCCTTCCTGCCGTCCCTGCATGCGTCCTTTCTTGAGACCTTTCTTGAGACCTTTATTAAGTCCTTCTTTGACAGCCTCTCTTTTCCATTCCCTTTTCCATTCCTGTACACGTTCCGCAAGCATTACTCGTACCTCGCCAAGTTCATTTAAGGGGCCGATTTTTTGGGGTACCGGTTTGTCGGCAAAAAGCACCCGATGAAACCACACGGTAAAAGCCCGACGCAGTGATGTCTGTTCCGGGTCTTTGAGCCATTCCAGCAGATTTTCAACCACTGCCGCGAGATGTGCCGGTTCCTGACTGATTTCAAGCCGAAAAAGGGCGGCAACCAGATTTCTGAGCGGTTTCAGCTCCTGATCCTGAAAATTTCGCTCCGCCAGTAGCAGGTAGGGCATGGAAGGTTGATAGCGGCGAAGACTGCCGGGCACCTCTTCCACGAGTTCATTGATATCCGTAGCCGCATTCCAGCTTTTCTTTCCATTATACAGAACTATCGGGAAAACAGGAGGTAATTTCTTCTTCTCGATCAGCTTGCCTGTTCTGATCAGATCCTGATACAGCAGACCGACATAGGTCATCATCCGTACGGCCATCCAGTGATCGACAGTTGATTGAAATTCAAGCAGCAGGTAAATGTAGATCCAGCTTTTGCCCCAACGCACCCGCCAGACAATATCGTCTTCACGATCTCGGATATCGTCACTGACATAGGATTCGCTGACTTTCTCAAGCGTGCTGAAATCAAGCTGCTCCACCCATTCCTCCCGCACAAAGCCCTTGAGAAGATCTTCAACCATCAGGGCATGAGAGAAAAGAAGTTTGTAACTGTTCTGATGTTCAGCCATGTATCTTTTCCGGATAACGGACAAGTATCTTGCCCGCTACTCGTCTCCCCATCGCCCGAACATCATCTTTTCCACAATTTCGCAGACCAGATGCTCAATCCAGAGATGGGCCTCCTGGATACGGGGAGTATAATTGGACGGCACATTGAGGACCATGTCACAGTGGGGATGGACTCCGTCTTTCGGGGTAATTGTGCCGCCGGTCAGGGCCACGGTTGTCAGGCCTATTTTTTTTGCTTCGGCAAGGGCCT
>MTKS01000338.1 GCA_004028495.1 Candidatus Electrothrix marina | reverse complement strand
TCCAATTTTCCCTACTTCGTCTAAGTTTGGAATATCTGCTCATTCTTTCTGCCCCTCTTATGCTTTTTTTACCTTCATAACAGAAAGAACGATAAACTGGTGCAATTCTTTTTTTTACAAAATAGCTTTTTTCTTACACTGACAAAGAAATCATATGACCTATGATCGAATATCCTGGGGAGTTTTGATATAGATTAGACCGGCACCTGTCATGCTGCTGGGATGCATTTTATTTAGGTCCAAATCATGTACAAAATTTATGAGCTAAAATGGCCTTTTTTAGACAGCCTATGTTAATTCGGCTTTTAATCGTTTCAACTCTTTTTTTCTAAGGTCGTCAATGCATTTCCGATATAGCTTGGCGACATGAAAGCGGTCGATCACTACAATATTTTCACTGATCACCTCTTTCGCGGCATTAACAAATCCATCGTACATATCCGAGCATACAAATTTTATAGTTTTTATCAATCGTTCAGGAATTGTTTGTAGGAATCTCTTGACAGTCGCCTTTTTACGATCTTTTAACACCGCTAATATTATTACTTCTTCACCTGTTCGACTTGTTACAATCGTTACAAAATCTTTATGCCCTTTCTTCAGAGAGATTTCATCCAATCCTACAGTTTCAAGTTTTTTTATTGAATCCCAATCAACTTTACATTCGATATAACGGTTAATGATTCCTGTCACCGCTTCGTATCCTAAATTTTCTTTGATGGAGGTATCTTCAATTGTGCTGTTTACTGTTTGAAGTAAAACATGTTCTTCATAGGCTTTTGTATTCGGGCTTCTTTGTTTGTACCACGACAATTTTTGAGTGGTGGTAGGTTTGTTATTACAAAGCAAACATTTATATCTTGCCGGACTAATACGGATATATGTCTTTTTTCCTAAAATTGATAAATGACGAAGAGTGATCTCCTTATCAAAACCGTGACATTTGTCAATTTTTCTATTGCATTCTCTACAGAAAGCTTCATTAACTGTACTTTTTACATATATTATTATGTCGCCGTTTTTTCTTTTCTTAACATGTTTTATCTTTACATCCTGTATGTCCAATGATATTTCAAAATTCATCGCAGGCTCTCTCTTTTGTAATTTTATAATTTATAGTAAAGTCTAAAATTAGCAGCAATCACCGATAAAGTCAGCTGTTTTTTAAATCAGATTATGATATTCGATGGTCGCCCTGCTGAGTGTTGTCACAAGTAAAACTAGTCAATAACAGCAAGTTGCAGACCTAGCCTTCTGTGCCAAAAAATGAGCAGTTTAATTGCACTACGATTGACTGTCAGCTTGAACAACTCTCCAGCGGGAGACCACCTGATATTCGTTTTTTTGTTTAGTTAGACTGAAATACGACATTGTGTAACGAGATGTTTTGTTTGAAAAGTACGCAACATAGGCTACCACGGGAAATACCAGAGAGCCACATGTTTCACCGGACTTGGTTCTAAGTTCGGCCACCCTGTCGAAACAGCATCCGCACCTACTTGCATCTCGTTAATCTTGTGTTTTTTTCACATTGAGCGTCAGCCAGAGAAATAAATTTGGCCGAAGTTAGAACCAAGCCCCTTTTTTCTGCTGTATATCTTTTCGGTCAACAGGATAAAGTGGTCTTGAGCAGCTCAAGCTAATTCTTCTTTTCCAGCTTTATTTCGTTCCGGCTAAGCCTCTTTTTGCATCCTCCACAGGAATCGGGTAGAGTGACAGTCTGAAACAATTTTTTCACAAACGCGCATACACCATACCACTCTTTCCCATGCAGCTCAACTACCCAAGCAACCTGCCCATCACCGACCGCAAGGACGAAATCGTCCAGGCTATCAAAGGCCACCAGATCATTGTTATTGCCGGTGATACCGGGTCCGGCAAGACAACCCAGCTGCCTAAGATGTGTCTGGATGCAGGCCGGGCAGCGGAAGGGGCCATGATCGGCTGCACCCAGCCCCGCCGTATTGCCGCCCTGTCGGTCACCGAGCGAGTTCAGGAGGAGCTGGGCAAGGCCCGGATGGTGGGTTCCAAGATTCGCTTTCAGGATCGCACCGGCCCGGCAACCAGGATCAAGTTCATGACCGACGGAATTCTCCTGGCTGAGACCCGGGGCGACCGCGACCTGCGTGCCTACGACACCCTGATCATTGACGAGGCTCATGAGCGCAGCCTGAACATCGACTTCCTGCTCGGCTACCTCCACCAATTGCTGGCCCGGCGCAAAGACCTGAAGCTGATCATTGCCTCGGCCACCATTGACACCGAGAAATTCAGTAAGCATTTCCACGACGCCCCGATTATTC
>MTKS01000337.1 GCA_004028495.1 Candidatus Electrothrix marina | reverse complement strand
TTGGTGTGGGATATCATTGATCCGGGCGGCACCGATCATGCCTACGGCTACGACGATTTCGGGCAACTGGACAGCGCGACCGTGCCTGCCGGTTCCTTTGTTTTTCATCATGATGCGGTGGGCAACCGCCTGAACCGCACTGTGGACAGTACCGACGTGACCGGGTACAGTTATGCGGTCGGCACCAACCGTCTTGATCAGAGCACCGGAGCGACAGCGGCATCCTACGGCTACGACGCCTCGGGTAATATCGCCACAGAGAGCACAGACACCACGGTCTATGACCTGACCGATGATCAGCGGCTGGCTTCTGTGACGAAAAATAGCGTTACGGCGGGATCCTATCAGTACGACGGTCGGGGACTGCGCACGGTCAAGACCGTGAACGGGGAAGATACGCTGTTTGTCTACTGCAAGAGCGGCAGACTCATCGCCGAGGCGGACAGCGACGGGAATATCCTCAAGGAGTACGTTTATCTGGAAGGGGATATCTTTGCCCATTTTCAGTATGATGTTCCGGCACCCGCTCCGCCGGAAGCCGCTTCTTTCGTCGAACCATCACAGGCGGCAATTCCCGAGACTGCCCCGGAGCCTGTTGCAGCGGCTTCCCCTCCTGTGGTGGCGGAAGCCTCAACGCCCTCGGATACCGCCTTTCTCCCGGCAATCTACATGCTCCTGCTGATGAATGATAAGTCAACCGACGGGGCGTATTACTACATCAATGACCACCTCGGTGCTCCGCAGGTTATCACTGATGATTTGGGGTCAGTGGTCTGGAAGGCGGAATATCTGCCTTTCGGTAACGTCAATATTTCCGTAGCTCAGATTGAGAATAATTTGCGCTTTCCGGGGCAGTATTATGATGCCGAGACCGGGTTGCACTACAACTGGAATCGGTATTATGATCCCGAGACCGGGCGGTATATTGCTGCTGATCCTATTGGGTTGGGTGGTGGTATCAACCTCTATCGTTATGCAAATTCCAATCCTGCAAATTGGTATGATTTTGATGGGCTGACTGCTGCTTCCGCTTCTTTGGTAATGTATGAAGCGGGAACGGTGGCGGCCGGGGGACAAAGCAATGCAGATAGAAATAAGAATATTGCTCGTGGATTACAAGGGTATATTAAAAAATGTCTCACTGATGCTCAGATTGCTTGGCTTGTTGCGAAAGGTGTATGGCATATCATTCTTAATGAATCTTGTGAGGGAGATGATTGTGATCAAGATCGTCTGCCACCAGGGTCAAAACCAATCGACAAAACTCCTTGGTCTGGAGATCATGGAGAAATTAAAGACGGTATTGGTAATGGCCCTGCTGATGATACTTGGATTAGCCCAGACGATCATGTGTGGAGTCAAAATCCAGATGGTACTTATCAGGATCATGGCCCAGCTGGTGATTATACAGGATCAGGAAAGCCCTCAGGTAGGCGGGGAAAAGATCGTCGTAAACGATGGAGGTAACACGATATGACAACTGGAAATATTTCTTTACGATTTTGGCATCCAACAGAAGATTTGACTTTCTTATCTTCGGTGCTTGGGTTGCCTTGTCATAGAAGTTGGCTATCAGGAGACCGTCGGAGAACACCTAAAGGTATGTTATTAAAAGGGATTTACAGAGACAGTTATTGGGTTTCTCGTATAGAATTTCTTGCAGGAAAGAGTTTTGAGGAAGGATTTTTATTGGTTATCAATAGCCTTGTAAAAGCAGAGAATGACATTTTAAAACTAGTGCAATCAGGGGGGAAAGCAGAGGTGTATTTGCAGTTACCAGGATATATTAATCACGGCATGACTATTGATAAAAAAAGTATTTTGATATTGGGTGGCATGGGGGTTGATTTGTCGCTTGAAGTTTTTCCGTAACCTGACTTGTAACAGCACCCTCAAAGATCTCTTTCCTGCCTGCAATCTATCTGCTCCTCCTGCTGAACAAGGATAAATCGGCGGAAGAGGCGTATTACTACATCAACGACCACCTCGGTGCGCCGCAGATCATCACGGATGATGCGGGTTCAGTAGTCTGGAAAGCCGAGTACCTGCCCTTCGGGAAGGTGAATATCCTTACGGCGGATATTGAAAACAACCTCCGCTTTCCGGGGCAGTATTACGATGCCGAGACGGGACTGCATTACAACTGGAATCGGTATTACAGCCCGGAGACGGGGCGGTATATAGCTGCTGATCCTATTGGGTTGGGCGGGGGGATTAATCTGTATCGTTATGCAAATGCTAATCCTGCAAATTGGTATGATTTTGATGGGCTGACTGCTGCTGCCGCTTCTTTGGTAATGTATGA
>MTKS01000336.1 GCA_004028495.1 Candidatus Electrothrix marina | reverse complement strand
AGGAGGTCGTTTTCCTCCTCCTGCGCAATAATACGCAGATTGATGCCGCCGCGCTCGGTAAATTTGACGGCATTATTGAGAAAGTTCAGCAGAATCTGCTGGAGGCGCACCGGATCACCGATGAGGAAGGGATGTACCTCCGAGGAGATTTCCAGATGAAGATACAACCCCTTATCTTCAGCCTTCATGCGCATGGGGTTGCTCACGGTTTCCACCAGCTCTCTGAGATCAAAGGCTGTCTGGTCGAGTTCAAGCTTGCCGGCCTCAATCTTGGAAAAATCGAGAATATCGTTGATCAGAGAGAGAAGCAGCTCTGATGAACTCATTGATATTTCCGCATATTCTCGCTGTTCCCGGTCCAGCCGGGTATCCAGCAGCAGACGGATCAGGTTGATGATCGCGTTCATGGGCGTTCGGATTTCATGACTCATGGTGGCGAGAAATTCCGACTTGGCCTTTGCCGCTGATTCCGCTGTATCTCTGGCCTGACGTAATTCGATTTCAGCCTGCCGATCTGCTGTCACGTCGCGAATGGATTCAATGGCGGCGATAATCTTCCCCTGGGAATCCCTGAAAACAGAAGCGATACCAAGCAGACAAACGGGCCTGCCTTGCAGGCTGACACTCGAGTTTTCCGCCGTTATCCTGTCTCCCTCTATATGTACTTGAGCATATGGGGCTTCAAGTTCCAACACAGATCGTCCCGCCAAATCAATAAGGATCGGCTTGGGTTTTCCGTAAAAAGGCACGGCATAAGCATAATCTCCCTTGCCCAGCATTTCTTCCGCTGCAACACCGGTCAGTTCCTCCATTGCCCTGTTCCAGGCTAAAACAACACCTTCTCTATCAATAACCAGCACAGCTTCCGGGAAAAACTGAATGATATCAGAAAGAAGATGTTCGTTTTCCCGTAAGGCCTCCTCGGTTTTTCTCCGCAGTCTCACCTCCCTGATCATGCGCCAGGTCCAAAAGCTGAACAACAAAAAAAGAAGGGATGCTCCTGCCGATACCGTTAAAAGTAAACGATAATCAACAGCATGCGTGTACTGAACAGAAATCCAACGATGGTAGACGGCATCGCGTTCCGGTTTGGAGATCGTATCTGTTCCTTTCTGCAGAATGCTTCGCAGGAGAGGAAAATTTTTTGGGACAGCCATGCTCAACTGATAGGTATAGGGTGTTTCGCCGGCTACCCTGATTTGAGTCAGACCTGTTTGACCTATATAATAGCTGGTGGATAACAGACTGCCGACAAAGGCAAATGCCTTGCCTTGAGCGACCATCTGCAGGGCCTGAGTAATTGTTTCCACAGGCAGCAGATCAAGCTGCGGATGATCCCGCAACAGCCATTCCTGGACAGCATAGCCGTCTACGACAGCCACTTTTTTCCCGTCCAGGGCCTCAAGGTCACCGAGGTAGGCCACATTGGCGGCGGAAAAAATCGCCACCGGCAGAGACAGATAAGGGGAAGTAAAAAGAAAATCCTTCTCTCGTTCAGGGGTCTCGGCCAAGGCGGGCAGCAGCAGTGCCCGACCGTTTTCGACCCGCTGCCGCGCCTGATTCCAGGATTCAGAGAAAACCGGTTTGAATTGAACGTCCAGAATTTTTTCCAGATGAAGCAGATAGTCCCCTGAAATACCTTGGGGACGGCATTGTTCATCAACACACTGCTCATCAGTAAATTCAACCGGGGCCCGGTCAGGATCAAAGGTAAAGGGGATGGTCGGATGCGCAGCCAGCCATTGCTGTTCCTCCTCGGTAAACAGCGGCCGGGGCAGATCCGAGCTTCCCAGCCATTTTTTCCAGATATTCTGCTTATCTTCCTCGCTCAGAGAGAGATAGGCTTTGTCCAGAATCGACTGAAGCAGCGGCAGATCCCGGCGCACAAGATAGGAATGGCCCTGAAGCTGATCAAGCCCGCGAAACTGTGCGTAAGATTTCACCTCAAGATTATTCAGATAATAATTCCGCAGCATATAGCGACCGCTGTGCAGTTCCTGAATCGCCGCATCAGCCTGACCGCGAACAACAAGCTGAAGCATATTCATCGCATCTTCGGCCATCACAAAAGAGGCTCCGGGAATCTGCTCCTGCATAATTTTTTGCAGAGAATATCCCGTATAGGAAGCCAGGCGCTTCCCTTGTAATGATGCTAAATCATGGATAGCGCCATTATCAACACGGGCAAAAATCGCCATATTCAAGGGCATAGTTTCTGCGGAAAACGTGAAAAGTCGAGACCGTTCCTCTGTGCGGACCATGGACATTGCCGCTTCAAGATTCTCCTGCTCCACCTGCTTCAGCACCTCGGCCAGCT
>MTKS01000335.1 GCA_004028495.1 Candidatus Electrothrix marina | reverse complement strand
GCGAATGAGGAGAGCGGCACCACGCAGACCCCTGAAGAGCCCAGCAAGTAGTAGACGAAACGCTTATCCAAAGAAACATCCGGTCCGCTGACCATAGTTTCAACGGTTTTACGAATCTCCTCATTTTCAATGGGCAGGGTTTGCTGATGATTGAGCACTCCTTCAGCAAAGGCAACGCTCATATAAAAGGCCCCGTTGGTCCTGTTCACCACGATTCCGTCAACTTCTTTCAGGATATCATAGGCGATATTGGAGTGTCGTTCATAACGCCGTACCCGTTCATTCAAATAGGACTGGTACTCAGGATGCTTGACCACCTGGGGCAGGACCACCTGGGGCAGGGTGGTGGAGCAGACCTCCATCATCTTGGCATTGAGGATGGAGTTGATGTATTTTTCAAACATGGGGTCACGGTGGCCGTTATAAACCTCTATCCACCCACAGCGTCCACCGGGCCAGGGCATTTCCTTGGAAACCCCGCGCATGCAGACAGCAGGAACCTTGTCGCCGATCAGGGTGGCAAGCGGAACCGCTTCAGTGCCGTTATAGACCATGTTTTGGTACACCTCGTCGCAGATGATGAAGAGGTCGTATTTCTCTGCCAGGGCGACAATATTTCGTAGAATCTCTTCCGGGTACACCGCACCGGTCGGATTGTCCGGGTTGATGATCAGAATGCCCGCCACTGTCGGATTATAGCGGATATGATTTTCAATATCCTCCAGATTCGGATACCAGTTATTGGTCGGATCAAGGACATAGGTCAGCGGATGGTCCCCGGCATGGGCTGCCTCGGCAGAGGAGTGGGTGGTGTAGCTGGGTGTCGGGACAAGAACCCTGGCCGTCCGCCGGAGAAAGCCGAAGATTTTGGAGATAGCATCACCGAGTCCGTTAAAGAAGATAATATCTTCCGGGGTGATCTGCACCCCGCCTAACGCGTTGGTCTCGTCCGCGATAAACTGCCGGGTCGCCGGCATCCCCTTGGTCGGTGAATAGCCGTAGGTTGCATCTTCCTGCACCGCAGCGGCAACAATATCTTTCATCCAGGTCGGTATCTGCTCACCCTTTGCCACGGGATCGCCGATGTTCTCCCAGTTCACATTGAGGCCGAGTGCTTGCAACTTGTTGCCGACATTAACTATATTGCGAATTTCATAGGTCAGTTCACCTGCACCGATATGCAGAATATCCGTTCGCATGGAGGGGCTCCTTTTACCGGCTGGACCGGAAAATCAAAAAGTATTGAGTGGATCAGTTTTTTCCTCTATAAGGAGCAGCTGTAGCTCTGTCTGCCTGATACATTACGCTGGAAATAGAATACAGGTCATTACCACAGGGAATGGGCAACGTCAACCTGTTGATGGACAGTGAACGGAATTAACAGAAAAAGAGGCGGGGAGTGAGGGGATGTTTTTTTTTGCTTTTACGACGAGTTTGATAATGTGGATCGTAGGATAATTTTGATAAACAGCAGATTGCCGAAACGGTCTGTAAGACGGTTTCGGCAACCTGCCTTCTGTTGTCAAAGACGTGATGCACTATTTCGGCAACAGCAGCATAAGTATCGGAACTATTGAAGATATTCCTGAAGAAGATGTTGCGGTCGGCCAGCCTAAGTCCTGTAAAAGCCCTTTTGTGACCGCACCGGGATCATGTACCGATTCTCCCGAACTGACTGAATATACCATTAGCTGGTTTGCGGTATTATTGAAGGTCGTATGATCGAGATGGGCATAACTTGATCCAGCCGACCAGGTTGAAGGGGCATAGATTTTAACCGGTTGCCCGCCGTTGGCCTCCATTGCCTTTGTTCCGTGAAACCAAAGATTGTCAGAGGTGAGAGCCGTTCCCAGGGCTGTTGATGGATTCGAGTAACTGGTTGTATTTATCAGCTGGTTTTCGGAGCCGTCCTGAATGAACACATCAAAAATATTAGGGTAACTTACATCATATCCCCACGAACCATTTCCAGAGCTATAGCGCATGGAACCGCTAAAGTTTAACCCGTGCGCTATCTCATGCAGGACAACTGTAACTAAATCTACTTGGTCACTCGGTGTATTTCCGTCTGTCCCGTAATACCAGTCAAAAGAACTGTTATAGGTGATGTGCATGTCTGGATCCGGGCTTAAGTCAGAACCAACTAAGGCATTGGCTAATGAGCCTACATAGACAGTCGTATTGCTGATCGCTTCTGGAAAATTGTATTGGAGAGGCTGTCCGCCAGCATAGCCGAGAATTGAGGAAGATCCCAGGTCGGCCCAGCAGGCCTGGATGGTGATAGGGATATCAGAGATGAGGATATTGGCCCAGATATCGGCAGCTGCATTAAAGGCCGCT
>MTKS01000334.1 GCA_004028495.1 Candidatus Electrothrix marina | reverse complement strand
GAAATTTTTTCCTCACGCCAAAGCTGCAAGAATTTTTTTTATGGAAAAGATAAGAGACCGAATTTGATCAGCTCTATTATTTGCAGATGTGATATCTATACAATGCATAGAGCTAATTTGACGAGGTATTTCTGTAGATTTTATATTATACAAAACAGGAATAATTAAAAATTTGTTTCCATCGCGTTTTTTCCTGTTAAAAGCTTGTATAATTTCCTGCTTCATATAATCAGATTTCAGGGTGTCATGCGTGAACATCAAAAGAAATATTTTGCAGGTATTGATTGCTTCCGTCAGGACAGGACGCCATATGTCATCTTCTAACAATTCGGCGTTTTCACAGCATGATCCTATATTATGTTTCATTAATTCATCTCTGAAAAACGAAGCTAGTTTTTTGTTTGCGGATAAATGACTTATGAATACATCTCTTTCTTTTACTTTGATTTTTGCCAGCGGGCCGTTGTTATACTCCGGAATATTTCGAGCAATATTGATATGTCTTTTTACTGAAGACATGAAACTTTCTTCGGAAAAAGGTTTAATCAGGTAACTGTCAGCACCTTTATTGTAAAATTCTGCGAATTCATCAGCTGATAACCGACCTGACATGACTATAACCTGCGTTCGCTTTCTTTCTTTTGTTAAAAATTCCAGAAGCTCAATACTCTCCTCCTTCGTACCGTCCTGTAAGTAGATGTCGAGCAAAACAAGGTCGACTTCCCGTCCTTGAAGGGGAAAAGCATCCAGAGCTTTTTTCGTTTCTTCCGCAGAAGTAAAAAATTGGACGTCAAAAAGCTTTGGGTCAAAAAGCTTTTCAATAATTTTGTGCATGAATTTACTATCATCAACTGCAACAACTAAATATTTCATTGACGCCCTTCCGTTGTGGATTCCCGTGAGCATACGTTTCGTATGTTTTCGACATGCTTTTAAAGAAGTTGATGCGCCTTGCGCATCTATTGGTCTTCAAAGACTAAAATGCCGGGCCTGAAAAGTAAACAGGAAATTTTGCTTATGGTGGGGAAAAAAGGGGATCTTTGTCATGTTTGCAGATTTTGCTGAAGGGATGACAAATAAAAAGTATGTCATATATTGCGGTTAAGACACGCTGCAGTAACTTTTCAAACCGTGGGTCTCTGTAAAAGTTTTGTTGCAGGTCTTGCACTTGTAGTGCTGACGGCCTGAACGGGCATGACCGAATTTGATAATATTTCCGCAGCTCTTCTGTGCCTGTTCAGAATCCGGATATCAGGAGTCGGACAAAAATCACCTGCCTTTGCAAACTCAGCCATTTTTTCCTCCTTTCAGCACGTTTATCATTCATATACTGAAAAGATAAGCACTCACCCGACAACACTCAACAGGGTGACAATCAGGTTATGTCAAAGCACCTCCTCCCCTAAATCCGTAACAGTCAGAAAAATTTTCCCTCTGCTTCCTTTTCATGACGCCGCATCAGCGAAATACTCAAGGTGCTTCCGCCGCCCCTGCCTCCAGCAACACCTTGGCGCATTCTCCGTCTGGCCCGCAAAATGGGGAAGAGATGTTTGAAAAGGCGAAAAGGAACTTTTTCTCTCATCTCTCCTTCATTCCGCTATTGCATAATTTCCCTCACCTTTGTACATTGCCTGAAGGCAAAATTCTGATCAGTCGCACCATTTTCCGGCAAGATGCAGTTGCCGATTCCGCGATAAAAACAAGCGATGATTACTGAATATAATCCTCATGAGAACAGCATGATCCTTGATACTATCGTAGCACGAAAAAAAGAAGAAGTTGCAGCTCTGAAACAGCGGGGTATCCGTCCCCCGGAGACCGAAGCACCGCTTGGTCCGCCGCGCGGCTTCATGCAGGCCCTGCTTGCGGCACCGGGTGTGGCTATCATTGCCGAGGCCAAGAAGGCCTCTCCCTCCAAGGGTGTAATTGATCCTAATTTTGATCCCCGAAAAATAGCCCTCAACTATAAGCAGGGCGGTGCTCATGCCATCTCGGTGCTCACGGACCGGGATTTTTTCCAAGGTTCTATTGATTATATCCCTTTAGTCAGAAACACGGTGGACCTGCCCGTGCTGCGCAAGGAATTCATCATTGATCCCCTCCAGATCAAAGAAGCTGCCGCCTTCGGGTCCGATGCGATCCTGCTCATCGCGGCTATTCTTGAAATCGAACAGCTACGGGATTTCCGTTTACAGGCCGAGGAAGCAGGCATGGATGTCCTGATCGAAGTGCATAACGAGGCGGAACTGGAAAAGACCTTGGCCGCGAAAGCAGGACTCATCGGCATTAACAACCGCAATCTGAATGATTTCAGCGTGGATCTGGAAACCACGTTCAGACTGCAACA
>MTKS01000333.1 GCA_004028495.1 Candidatus Electrothrix marina | reverse complement strand
GTGCCGGCAGCCTAGGCAGAACCCCATTGGCTCACTTAGCTGGCCCGCACAAAACTCGTCTACCTCCTGAACTCCTCCCGCTTCAACCCATACTTCCTCATCAATTTATGCAGCTGCCGGGTGCTGACTCCGGCGGCCTCAGCACTCCGGTTAATTTTTCCCTTATTACTGCTCAATACCTCCTTAAGGTAACAACGCTCAATCTCTTCAATGCCACGCCTTCGCACTTCCGCCAGCGGAAGCATGGTGTCCATCTGGATTCTTGTCAGGGTATCATCGTACACAAAGAGTTCTGCCGGAAAGCTGTCCGGCGATAAAATGGAAGAACGCTCAATAATGCAGGATCGCTCAATAATATTTTCCAGCTCACGAATATTTCCCGGCCAGGAATATTTGAGAAAAGCGTCGATAACCTGGGGGTGGATGTCAACAATTTCTTTTGCATACAGTCGGTTGAATCGTCGGATAAAGCCCTCGGTTAAGCCGGGAATATCTTCTTTTCGGTCGCGAAGGGGCGGAAGTTCAATGGGAAAGACATTGAGGCGATAATAGAGATCGTTGCGGAATTTTTTTTCTTCACAGAGTTGTTTAAGATTCTCATTGGTTGCCGCGATAACCCGGACATTTACTCTGGTGTCCTGTTCACTGCCGATCCGTTGCAGCAAACCTTCCTGAAGAACCTGAAGCAGTTTTATCTGGGCCGACGGTGTGATTGTCCCGATCTCATCAAGAAAGATCGTGCCTTTATCGGCCACCTCAAAGCGACCCTGTTTCTTCTTTATCGCACCGGTAAAAGCACCTTTCTCATGACCGAAAAGCTCACTCTCCAGCAGGGTGTCGGGTATTGCCCCGCAATGGACACTGATAAAGGGTTCATCGCGTCTATTGCTGTGTTTATGGATAAGCCCGGCCAGTACGCCTTTGCCCGTCCCGGTTTCGCCTGTGAGCAGCACCGTGCTCTTGGTGGGGGCCACGGCACGGACATCTTCAAACACCTTATTCATGGCCGGGCATTCAGTATGGACAAAGGGAGCTGAGTCCCGATCCCAGAACTGATCACGGAGATAGTCAAGCTCGGACTGAACCTGCTGGGAATCCTTCAGGTTGTTGATGATCAGGCGGATTTCATCGGCAATGACAGGGTACATAAGATAATCGCCGGCCCCCTGTTTCACCGTGGAGACAGCCTCCCGCAGCATTTCCTGAGAGGTCATCACCACGATATCCAGACTCGGATTTCGGAGCCAGAACGGCTGTAATACCGCCTTATAACCGCTTGCGTTGGCTAAGGCGGTGTGCCGGAGGATTTCCATGTCGACAAAGAGAAATTCACAGCGATGGCTGTTCAGGATGCTCAACGCCTCAACCAAAGAAGAGCAGGGAAAGAAGCCTGCCTTTTCTGTGCAGCTTTTTTTAAACACCGTCAAGACTTCATGATCTCGACTTACAAGTAAAAAATTACGCATGGCTCACCATGAGAATATGAACTTCAAGTTCTTATTTTTTAACAGTAGGAACTGAAGATTCTCAATATCTTGCTGTCACTTGATATGCAAGCATTAATATGCATTTCTTCACTTTTTTCGTATATGCAGGCATCCATGGATCGGGGATGTATAGGAACCCGGAGTTCTTATTACTGATGGCCCGTTAGATATATTTCCTTTTATAGCAGCACGTTGGATGTTGGCACAGTGCTTGCTTTAAAAAGTTAGGAATTTATTTTACTTGCTGAGGAGGCATTATGAAAATTAAGAGATGTCCCGCCTGTGGTGGAAGAATCAATATCTATTATGACCATGAGCCCGGTGACGAGGTTTACTGTGAGGATTGTGAAAAAGAATTTCAGTTGTTAAGGGTTGATCCTGTCGTATTGGAAGCCTTTGATCATGATGAAGAATTTTATTTTGAAGAGGACGAATATTAGCCCGGAGGGTCACGCGCGACAGCTTTCTTCACAAGACGGAAGTATGAGGAATATTACTGTGACCGGAGTGCTTGTTGCCGATCAGTGGGAACCTGACGGCAACATTGCTGATTTGGCTCTGTTGACCGATGACGAGGAAAAATATCTCCTCAGTCCAGGGGAGTTCGGTGAGGATTTTAAAGCGGTCCTCCGGAAAAAAATTAAAATACGAGGGGTGCTGACGACCAAAGCTCAGGAAAAAAGAATCCGTGTTTTGGATTATCGTCCTGTTGTCCCGACAACGAGTTGGGCGTAAGATTTTTCATAAGGAGCTACGGGCTCTCAAACAAAGAAATTCTGAAGGATTAAACGTAGACTTATGCTGCTTCGGTAGGGATGATTTTTTTGAGCGCCTACCGAAGCAGCACGGTCTCTGCGTTGAATACTTACTCAGTAATTA
>MTKS01000332.1 GCA_004028495.1 Candidatus Electrothrix marina | reverse complement strand
ATAAAAACAAGACAATAGGAGGCAATGATGACCGTTCCTTTAAAGGGTGCATTTTTACAGATATCTAATGAGCATGCAGATCATACTGTTGCGGGATGGCAGGTGGCTGTAAGTGATATGAACCGTCTTCAGATGGAATTGGTCATTATTCAAGCAGAGGCATATCTTAAACATGATGACTCGCGGGATGAAGTCACAAGAGGTTATATAATTAATGCGTTATGGCGTGCTGAAGAATTAAATATGAAGGTCTGGATAGGTCTGATTTATCCGAAAGGCTGTGTCGGTGATCAGGCATGCGTTAAAGATGAAGCACGTATAGATAATATAATAAAAAAAAGCAAAGAGTCAGCAGACTTAATTTTTGAACAGTTTGGAAGTAGCAGCTCGTTCGGTGGTTTCTATCTTCCATTGGAGGGATGGACCCCAGAAGGTTATGATGAACTTAAATTCTATAAAAAATATTTAATTGAGGTGAGTAAGTATTGCAGAAGCAAGGGTGAAGGGCTGCAGATAGCAACTTCGCCGTTTATTAATAAACAGAGCGCACAACAAGCAATAATTACAGAGGAGGTCTATAAGAGTTTCCTGAAGGAAACTGACCTGTCAATTATCCTGTTACAGGATGGCCTTGGAGGGAATAATGTTCCTTTGGATGTTGTTCCTGCGTATATGAGTGCTATGAAGAATGCCTGTGATGATGCAGGAATCGAGATGTGGGCAAATATAGAGGCTTTTGTTAATGATACCACGGCGGCTGGTTTTGAGAGAGTGCAGAAACAAATAACCGCTGCGCGTGAAGTAACCAATAACCTGGTGACCTTTGAGTTCTATAAATATTGGACCAGACATTTACACATCCCAGGAGCAGCGGAACTGAATGATGCCTATTACCAAACATATATAGATACTACTCCCTGACAGCTCTCCCGGGTCGGGGGTCCGTTGCACTCTCCCGCCCCGTAGCTACTGTCCTTCCATCCCTCCACCCGCAATGCCGCACCGAATCAGTCTGCCGTATCCGCCTGCAAATCAAGAGCAATAAGATTGGCATAAAGCCCTTCCCGAGCCATCAGCTCCTCATGACTACCCTGCTCCGCAATCCGCCCCTGGTCCATAACCACAATCCGGTCCGCCCGCCGCACCGTAGAGAGGCGATGAGCAATAATGATGGAGGTACGGCCTGCAAAGCTTGCCTCCACAGCCTGCTCCAGCAAATTTTCCGCCTCTGTATCCACCGAAGAGGTGGCCTCGTCCAGGATAAGCACAGCCGGGTCCCGGCATAAAATACGGGCAAAGGCAAGGAGCTGTTTTTCTCCGGAAGAGAGATCAAGCCCGCCCTCCCCGATCCGGGTATCAAGCCCCTGCGGCAAACGTTGGATAAAGGCATCCATGCCGGTCTCTGCAAGCATCGCTTCAACCGCAGCCCGATCCATCCCTGTTTCCAGCCTGATATTAGCCAACACCGTGTCCGGTTCAATCAAGACCTCCTGCAACACCAATCCGATTTTCCGACGCAGATCCGAGACCGCAAAATCTCGGAGATCATGACCATCAAGGAGGATTCTCCCCTGGCTCGGATCGTAAAATCGGACCAACAGGCTGATAAGGGTGGACTTACCAGCCCCGGTGGAGCCAACCAGGGCCAGGGTTTCTCCGGCCCTGATCTGCAAATCAATATCCCGAAGCACGCCTTGTCTATCCTGCTGCCCCTCCTTCTGCCCATCCTGCTCATCCCCTTCTTCTCCGTCTCCCTGCTCAGGTTCAGGAGCAGATGCCCCGCTCTGTTCAAGGCCCTCGCCCTGATCCTGACCCCGGTCCTCCTGATAAGAAAAGCCGACCTGCTCAAAGCGAATCTCTCCCTTAACCGAATCAATACAGAGAGGATCTTCGGGGGAATGGATACGGCTCCCCTTATCAAGCAGCTGAAAAATCCGTTCTGCTGAGGCAAGAGCTGACTGAACAATCGAGTATTTCTGGGAAAGGTCGCGCATAGGTTGAAAAAACAAACGCATATAGGAAAAAAAGGCCACCAGCTCTCCGATGGTCAGCTGACGCTTCAGCACCTCGCTCCCGCCGTACCAGAGGATCACCGCCATGGCAAGGGAGGAAAGGAATTCACTCAGCGGCATAAAAAAACCAAAGAGGCGGACCTGCGCCAAGGTTCGCTGCATGAACTCATGATTCAGCACATTAAAGCGGGTCCTGCTGGCCAGCTCCCGGCCATAAAGCTGAACCAAGTTCACAGCTGAGATATTTTCCTGGAGAAAAGAGTTCACAACAGCCAGCTGACTGCGCACAGCTCGAAACTGCTCTCGGGCAAGGCGGGAAAAAAACAGGGTTACTGTCAGGGCAAGGGGCAAAAAAAGTGCCA
>MTKS01000331.1 GCA_004028495.1 Candidatus Electrothrix marina | reverse complement strand
CATTATTCGAGAATGATGGACTTTATGCGATACGGCTGCGTGGATATAGTTGCCAAGCCGACCAGTCCTGAATCCTGGAATCTGATCGGTGAGCGGATGCAGTATATCCTGCTTAATGTCAAAGAGTTCTGTGTTGATAATGTCAGCAGAGCAAAAAAATTGAAACAGGTTGATCCCGAGACAAAAAAACAACCCTGGAAAAAGGCGGATAAGCTGCTGCTGATACTGGGCGGTCTCGGCGGCATGCTGGAGTTGCAGAAAATTATCCCGGCATTGCATTATGACAGCGACACGGCGGTGTTGGTCTTACAGAATATGTATCCCGGTATTGTGCAGTTTCTGTCCGCATATCTTGATAATTTCACCCCCTATACAACAACGAACCTGCTTAAAACGAATAAATTGTTGGGAGGGCAATGCCTGGTGGGCAATTGTCACGGCAAAAGAGAAATAGTCTTTTCCGACAGCATTCCCGTGTTGAGCGGCCCGGAAAGTAACGATGGAATTCAGCTGATTAATCCTGACGGGTTGCTTCGTTCCGCCGCCGATACGTTCGGGTCCGCATTAACGGTGCTTTTTTTGAGCGGTGTGGAGCAGAATATGCAAGAGGGAATGGAGGCGGTTGTTACGCACGGGGGAAAGATAATTCTGCAGGATCCCGACTCCTGCCTGCTGCCGCGTTCAATTGAGGAAATTCGCGCTCTGGGTATGGAAGAATGCAGTCTGAAACCGGAAGAAATAGCACCATATATCAGTGGCATTACCTAATTTTTCAGCAAGAGACACCTTGGTTTGACGCCGTGTTCTTTGGAGTCTTCGGAGCGGTGCAGTTTATTTCCAAGGATTAACTCTTTTTATGATATTGAGTTGTTAGCTTATGATTCGCTATTATTTTTTTTGTGGGTCGTTTTTTTTAAAAGCGTATCTCACTGTTGCTGTTGTTTTCTTTTTACTGGCCGGGCAATGTCTTGTGCCGACCTCCTCATCAGGGTTCAGTATCGGAGAAGAAAGGGACATCGGAGAGCAATTACTGTTGGCTGTACGCGGTGAATTTGAACTTCTTGATGATCCTGATATCGTCCAATACATCAACAGACTCGGTCAACAGGTCCTTGCCGTAGCCGGGCCGCAGTATTTTGATTATCATTTTTTTGTTGTCAAAAATGATGAGTTCAATGCCTTTGCCGCTCCTTCCGGGCTGATTTTTTTTAATTCCGGGCTGATTAAAACCATGCAGTCCGAGGATCAGCTGCTCAGTGTCCTTGCTCATGAGGTCGGACATGTTGTGAGCAGACATCTTTCCCGGCGTATTGCCAAGCAGGAAAAGGTGACCGCAGCAAGCATGCTGTTCGGACTTGCCAGTCTTGCTGTGGGTAACCCGGCCTTGACGCAGGGGCTTTTCAGCGGTGCCCTTGCAGCTAACCAGACCGCAGGACTCAATTTTTCCCGGCAGGACGAGGAACAGGCGGATCGGCTGGCATTCGGCTGGCTCAGAATCATGGGGCGTAATCCGACAGCAATGGAAAGTATGCTGAAATCCATGCGCAGGATTACCCGGTATCGTTCCGAGCAGCTGCCGCCTTATCTCCTGACCCATCCGAATCCGGAGGACCGCCTGGACTATGTGCAGTCTTTGTTGGAGCTTGAGCGAAGAAAGATGGATAAGCCATTTCCTGATGATGTGGGGAGTTTTCCTTTTTTGCGCTTTAAGTATCGGGTGCTGAGTCAGTCTGTGGAGCCGGAGGATTTGCGGGTTCACTGTGCCAATACCCTGGCGTCAACCGAGGGCGGGGTGGAGGCGGCAATGGCTCATTATGGTCTGGCATTGCTCAGTGCCAAGGAAAATAATTTTCAGGAGGCGCATAAGCATCTGGAGATCGTGCGGAATGAGTTTCCGGGGAGAGATATCCTGGATATCGATCTTGCCGCAGTGTATATTGACTCAGGCGAGCTGGAAAAGGGTATTCGTTTACTTCGACGTTTCTATCAGCGAGATCCTACAGATATGTACTGCGCCTTTAAGTTTGCCGGAGCAATGGCCATGAAGGGCCGGCTTGAGGAGGCGGAAAAGTCCTATCTGGAGATTGCGAAGAATATACCGGAATATTCTCAGGTCTATTATGAACTGGCGCGGGTTAAATCCGGGCAGGGAGAAAGAGGAGCGAGTACATTTTATCTGGCAAAGTACTACCTGTATGAAGGACGGGTGAAGTATGCAAAGCAGTATCTGCGCAGGGCGGAGAAAGATCCTCAGGTTCCTGCCGTCATGCAGGAAGAGGCAAAGGCAATTTTGAAACGGCTGAAGGAGCTTGAAGACGCATAATGTTTACAGGGCGTCATCAGACAGAAAGTTCTTTGAGTAAAGGTATGTATC
>MTKS01000330.1 GCA_004028495.1 Candidatus Electrothrix marina | reverse complement strand
ATCACCGAGATCCACATGGTGGGCGGCATTCATCCTGATCTGCAGTATTCCTATTATCTTGAAGCTCTGCGCGGAATTAAAGAGGTGCGCCCTGATGTCCATATCCAGGCCTTCACCTGTGTGGAGATCCAGCATCTGGCCGATTTGAGCGGTCAGTCAGTGGGCGATACTTTGGAGGAGCTGAAAGAGGCCGGTTTAGGATCGCTGCCCGGCGGTGGTGCCGAGGTCTTCAGTCCTCGCATCCGCGAAATAACCTGCCCGGATAAACTGGACGGGGAAGGGTGGTTGCGGGTAGCCCAGACTGCGCACCGGCACGGCCTGAAGACCAATGCCACCATGCTCTACGGGCATATCGAGACCGTTGATGAGCGGCTGGAACATCTGGACGCCCTACGCCGGGCCCAGGATGAGACTGGTGGTTTCCTGACCTATATTCCGCTGGCCTTTCATCCGAAAAATACCGCTATGTCCGAGTATTCCCAAACCACAGGAATCGAGGATTTAAAAAATATCGCGGTGGCCCGCCTGATGCTGGATAATTTTCCGCATATCAAGGCATATTGGGTTATGATCGGGCCTAAGCTGGCCCAGGTGGCCCTTTCCTTCGGGGCTGATGATATGGACGGGACGGTCAAGGAGGAGATCATTACCCGGATGGCGGGCGGTGAGAGTGAGCAGGCCCTGGGGCATAAGACGCTGATCCGGCTGATTAAGGAAGCTGGCCGGGAGCCGGTGGAGCGAGATACCCTGTATGAGGTGCTGGAGAGGTTTTGAGCTGGGTAGCAGGCAGAGAGCCTTTCTGTGTATCATTTTTTTTACAGAGTAGAAAGAGCTGGATAGTTATTTGTTAAACTTAAAAAGGATGTTGTCGATATATGATTGCAGAAAAGAATTTATATGTGTCTAGGGCTGAAAACTGGAGTGATCGCACTAATAAAAAGCACATAACTGAAAACGAATGGATAAAATTTGTAGATAATAATGCTGACTTAATTCCTATTGATAATAACTACAAAAAAGTAGACTATCTTGGTGAGCCTATTTACTGGGAAAATGGGGAAGTTTATAGCGTAGATCCTGATGAAGCAGCATTTTATATAATGTTACATATTGCAAATACTATTGATGGCACTCTCTATGGAAATGATGGTAGGAGTTATTTGATGATCGATTCCTACTTTTATTCTTCTGATAATACTTTACATTCAGAGCCACCCTTGTTGAGATTTGAAAAAGATAGAATTAACAGAAAAAGACCTTGGTGGAAAAAACTATTGCACATTGATGTTGCAAAATAGCCGGGTCGGGTGCGGCCCCCGCACCGGCTTGATGAGTTGTGATAAGGAACGAATCCTGAAGGGAAAGACTGAGCATGGAGGCAGGCCGGGAACCGGTGTCAGCATCGTGGAGTGGCTGAAACTGGTTGTCGAAACAATTGGGGCGCTCATTATTGCTCTGGGCGTTATCGTGGCTGTCTCTACATTTATCCGTGCCTGGGTTGTGCAACGGCATGCAGATTTCACCAAGGTACGACTCGCCTTGGCGCGTTATCTGGCCTTAGCCCTTGAATTTCAACTGGGAGCGGACATACTGTCCACAGCGGTTGCACCGAGTTGGGATCAGATTGGAAAATTGGGGGCCATTGCTGTCATACGAACAGTACTCAACTTTTTTCTTATGCGCGAGATGAGAGAAGAAAAATTAGAAGAGCATGAAGGGTAGAACAGCGGGGTAGGGTGCAGCCCTGCACCGGCTTTACTGACGAAATAATTATTATGAAATCCAAGCTGAAAAATCTCTTCCTTTATGTGCCGCTGGATGTAAGCTTTCTCAGCCTCATAGGCCGAATCATCATTCTCGCCGTTCTGCTGATCTGGGGTTGGAAGCTTATTTTTGCTTCCATCGCCTCCAATGCCGCCGGGAAAAGTTTTTTGCATCTTGCAAATACACCCTTTCATGAGGCGGGCCATGTCTTTTTCCGTCCTTTCGGCTCATTCCTCCACTCATTGGGCGGAACTCTCGGGCAGCTTCTCATGCCGCTGATCTGCACGGTCGTTTTCCTCCTGCAAACACGGGATACCTTTGCCGCCTCAGTGGGCCTCTGGTGGTTCGGAGAAAATTTTCTCGATCTTGCACCCTATATCGGGGATGCCAGGGCCGGAGTTCTCCCCCTGCTGGGCGGTAATACCGGCCACGCCTCTCCCTACGGATTCCATGACTGGGAGTTTCTGCTCACAGAAACCGGGTTACTCCGTTATGACCAGGCAATTGCCCGCCTGTCCCATGGGATCGGGAGTGTAATCATGCTGCTTGCCGTTGCCTGGGGCGGGTATGTTCTCTGGAAGACGTATAATGAATCGGTGTGACATGGAAGGA
>MTKS01000329.1 GCA_004028495.1 Candidatus Electrothrix marina | reverse complement strand
CGCTTTTTCGGCAGAGCCGCACGGCAACAGGTATCCCTTGTCTGACGATTCTGTCTGTATCTTTATCGGGAGTCGGTTATGCGTATCCATCGTTTCGTTTCCAGTCTGTTGCTTGCCTTGCTGCTGACAGGCTCGTCAGTGTACGGCAAGGTGATGCCGGTGGAATTCGACCTCGGTCGTAACCGCCTTATAGCCGCGATGTTGAGGAGTCAGCTTTCATCACAGCATTTCGGTCATAAGCCGTTTGATGAGCAGATGTCCAAGGAAGCCTATAAACTTTATCTCCGCCAGCTGGATCCCAAGAAGCAGTTTCTGCTTGCCTCTGATGTTGAGCAGCTAGATCAATTTGCCGATAAGATTGATGACGAGATCAGTAACGGTCGTATTTCGTTGCCTGATGTGGGGATGAAATTGCTCAATAAGAGGGTTGAAAAGGTGGCCGTGCTGATCAAGGAGATCATGGATGCCGGATTTTTCCCCTATAAAAAGGATTATCTCCAGACCGATTCGGATAAATTGGCCGCCTCTGCTGATCGTGCCGAGCTGAAAGACCGCTGGCGGCGTTCCTTAAAGATGGAGGTGCTGGACAGCTATCTTGACGCAGTGGACAAGGAAAATAAAAAGCGCGAAAAAGAAGGCAAGCCGTTGCTGGACGCTGAAAGCAAACAGATTAATCAGGAGTTTTGGGCTGAGGCGAAGAAGACGGTTCAGAAAAAAACCGATGCCTATCTGGAAAGATTGCTCAAGGTTGCCCGTCAGGAACATTATAACCGTTATTTTGATGCGGTGGCCCGTTCTTTTGATCCTCATACCAACTATATGGCACCTACCTCGAAGGAGGATTTCGATATCCATATGAGCGGTTCTCTGGAAGGTATCGGGGCTCTGCTGCGGGAGGATGACGGCCATATCAAGGTGGTTCGGGTTATACCCGGCAGTGCGGCTGAGGCCCAGGGGCAGCTTCAGGCCGAGGATGTTATTATGTCGGTCTCTGAAAAGGACGGAGAGCCTGTGGATATCTCTTCGATGAGTATTCGGGAGGCGGTATCCTATATACGCGGTCCCAAGGGGACAGAGGTTCGCCTGACCGTGACCAGGGCTGACGGTGCCCGGCTGGTTATTCCTATTGTGCGGGATGTGGTCAAGTTGGAGGAAACTTATGTCAAATCCACAGTGATCAAGGATGAAAAAGGGGGGAAGATCGGATATGTGAAAATCCCCAGCTTTTACCGTGATTTCTCGGCAGGACGACTGGGCAGGGACGGGCGCAATGTCACTGATGATACCCGCAGTGAATTGAATAAGCTGAAAAAAGAAGGCATCAACGGGATCATTCTGGATTTGCGGAATAACGGCGGCGGCTCTCTGAGCGATGCTGTTGATGTCTCCGGGCTGTTCCTGTCCGAGGGGCCTATGGTCCAGGTTAAAAACTCCCAGGGCGTGATCCGCGTTTTGGAGGATAAGGACCGGGACGTTGTTTATGACGGGCCGATGATTGTTCTCATTAATCAGTTTGCCGCCTCGGCTTCGGAGATCTTTGCCGCTGCTATGCAGGACTACGGCAGGGCCTTGGTTGTTGGCGGGGCGCATACCCATGGGAAGGGCACTGTTCAGGCCCTGCTGGATATGAATCGTAACCTTCCCTTGCTTCATCTGAAAAAATATGACGATTTGGGTGCCTTAAAGGTCACCATTCAGAAATTTTACCGGGTGAACGGCAGCTCAACCCAATATAAGGGGGTTGTGCCGGATGTAGTTTTGCCCAGTATGCTGGATTACCTGGAAACCGGTGAACAGTATATGGATAACTCCCTGCCTTGGGATACTGTTGAGGAGGTTGCCCATCCATTCTGGCATGGCTCTCGTTTTGACTTGGAAAGGGTTCAGGAGCAGAGCCGTAACTATGTTGCGAAGAGTAAGCGATTCCAGAAGATTAAAGAGGAAAGCCTGAAGGCAAAGAAACGAAAAGAAGAAACAGAGGTTCCCGTCTTTTTAGCAGGGGTCATTAAAGAGCGAAAAGAGCTTGAAGAAGCCAGAAAAGAGGCCAGAGAGGCCGGAGTCCTTGCTGATGAAGAAGATGAGGACGATCCGGAAAAAGACGGTGAGAAAACCTTGGATGAAAAACTTGCTCATGATCTGTATGTGGACTTGGCGGTTTTTCTGATGGAGAACTCCAAGCCCATGGAGCTGGCCGCTGATACGAAAAAATAATTTTCCCTTCTCCGTCCCTTGGCGCGGTGGGGCTTCTCACAAGGCTTCAGAGTTGAGATACTCTGGAGCCTTTTTTTGTGCTGCCGCTGCGGTCATATTGGATGGCGGAGTAGGGAATTTAACACGCCCTGCAGGGCGTGCAAAACGCTGAGGGCTTGGTTGGAGCACGGCTGTTGTTGGCGTT
>MTKS01000328.1 GCA_004028495.1 Candidatus Electrothrix marina | reverse complement strand
TATCCCCGTGCCGGTCAAAGCGAACCTCAACCCGGCGAGGAGCAGGAATCTCTTTGATTTTACCGATCCCGAAAAAGGGATGCCGTACAGTCATACCCTTGGTGAATTCGATGCGGGCAGATTGCAAGACTGTTTTTTTCAGGGCGACTGGTTCCGGCAGAACGCCATCAGGGTTGCTGCGGTACGCGATAATATTCGGGCCTATGACAGGCACGTGGTCCTCATTAACATACAGACCCGGATTGATTTCCCGAAGAAAGGGCGACATCACCACATTAAGGAATTTCCGATCCGGGGTCATGATGGTCCTGGGATAAGTGAGAAAGAGCTGCTTCTTAGCTCTAGTTGCTGCCACATAGAGCAGCCGCCGCTCCTCTTCCCATTGCTCGCCGCCGGGCACGGTTTTTTGATGGGGAAACCGCCCCTCAGATAATCCAATAACAAAGACCGCATCCCATTCCAGGCCCTTGGCCGAGTGGATGGTGGAAAGGATCAATTTCTCTGGTGCAGTTTCCACGGTGCCGGGCGCAGGATCAGGCGGATCCAGGGCCGTATCATCAACAAAGGACTGGAGATCACCGTAGCCGCCGATCAGGGCCTTGAGCTGCTCCAGATCACGCCGTCGTTTCGGATAATCATCATGATAAATCCGCTCAAAAATGGGTTCATAATACTCCATGACCATATCAAAAACCCCTGAGGGCGTCAATTCAAGGCGATCCATCGCAGCCAGGGCCTCGGCCAAACGCTGAAGGGGCTCCTTCCACTTGGCACCGGTCTTGTATTCAGCCAGGGCTTTAATCGGCTTATCCTCGGCCATGACCGTCTCAAGAATCTTTTGGGCGGTCTTGGGGCCGACCTTGTCCAATTGCAGGAGAAGTCGGTTCCAGGAGAGATTATCCCAGGGATTAATCAGCACCCGCAAAAAGGAGAGCGCATCCTTGATATGGGCAGCCTCGGTGAGCTTCATCCCGCCTCGCTTTTCAAACTCCAGAGAATGGGCTGCCAGTTCCATTTCCAGCTTATAGGAATGAAAGCCGGAGCGAAACAGTACCGCGATTTCCTTACTTGCCGTGCCTGCTTGCAGCAAATCCTTGACCTTCTCCACAATAAAGCGGGCCTCGCCGGCCTCGTTGCGGGCGGAATAAACAACCGGCTTAACCCCGCCCTCAATCTCGCTGAACAGCTCCTTGGTATATTTTTCCTCAGCTTGGTCAATAATGGCATTGGTCAGGGCCAAGACAGGCTGGACCGAGCGGTAATTCTGCTCCAGCTTGATAATCTCGGCACCGGGGAATTGTTCAGGAAAACGCATGATATTATAAAAATCCGCACCGCGAAAACTGTAGATGGACTGGGCATCATCACCGACCACCATCACATTATCATGGTCATGGGCCAGCAGACGGACGATCCGGGCCTGAATCAGGTTGGTGTCCTGATACTCATCCACCAGGATATAACCGAACTGGGAAGCGATTTCCGTGCGGGCCTGGGCTGATTCACCGAGCAGCCGCTGCCAGTTGACCAGCAGGTCATCATAATCCATCAGGGCGTTGTTCAGCTTAAACGCAATGTATTCTTTACGGATTTTAACTATATCCTGAGCAAAATCGACAAGATGGGGTTGGGTCTCAAAGATCAGATCTTCCAGATCAAAGGACTTATTGATTGCCCCGGAAAGAAGATTAAGAATAACCCGCTTGGTGGGAAAACGCTTGCCGGCCCCGGAAAGCTCAAGAGAGTTGCGGAGCAGGTTGATAATTCCCTCTGCATCGCCCCGGTCGATAATAGTGAATCCGCCGCCAAAGCCCAGGTGGTGTCCATGCCTGCGCAGCAGCATATTTGCGGTGGCATGAAAGGTGCCGCCCACGACCCGGTTGCAGGATTGGCCTGAGATGCGGGCGGCCCGATGCAGCATCTCCTGGGCGGATCGGCGGGTAAAGGTGAGCAGGAGGATGGATTCCGGGGGCACACCCTGATCCAGCAGCCAAGCCATACGATGCACCAGGGTTCGGGTCTTGCCGCTGCCCGCTCCGGCAATCACCAGCACCGGTCCGTCCCCGTGGGTGACCGCCTTGTGCTGGGACGGATTCAGGCTTTCCAGGTTCACGACACCCTGACCTTCCCGTTTTTCCGAATTCTCCGGCTTTTCCGGGTAAGTAAAAAATATATTTTGTTTATTCTGTTTGTTCTGTTCCATAGGCCGTTTTTTACCATAACACCCCGGCCACCGCAATGAATGTTGACAGCCCTTGCGTCTCAGATTAAATTTCTCCGCAGATCTCTATAAATCGATAGGTACATTGCACGGACTTCGCCTGCGGAACCGGCAGACTGTTCTGCCCGGTGTGTCTCCCGCCTGCGCCGCCGCTGCCCTTGCCTGCGAACTACCCAA
>MTKS01000327.1 GCA_004028495.1 Candidatus Electrothrix marina | reverse complement strand
TAGAGAGATTACGGTAAGCAATAAAACAAAAAGCATGGCATCAAAAATGCAAAAAAAAATTATCCTGCCTGGGGAAAAACGGGGAAAAAATTTGCGAAGCTAAAAAATGCCTCCTTGAGTCGGCTCTCTACATAATATTTAATAAAAAAGAATGCTGTAATTATCACTATTCAATTGGCGGCGATTCTTTTTGCGGCTGCCCTGTACGTAAAGAAATTTTTAAGAAATACGAAATATAGATAACCTGCGAAGGCAGTCCAGAACAGAGCCGCGTAGCATATACGCAGATCCTAGACGGAGCGTTTTTCGCCCGAGGATCAGTAGCGGCAGCTCATCGGGAGATGGCGGAGCAGAACATCGGTCCTGTTTTCTCCCTGTACAGTCATGCCCTTCGGTACCGAGGCATAGCCAACCACCCAGGCAATGGGTACCATAGGCGCATCCTCAACAATGGCTGGTCGAAGACTAACTGTTTTTCCTTGGATATTTTTATTCCCTCTGCTCCCCAAGCTGATCTCAATGACTCCGCCGTTGGAGATTGCAAGGCCGTCCACATAATTGCCGATGATCTTTTCTGGGGCGGGCAGCCCTGCCGTCGCATTGTCTCCCGGCAGTTTCTGTGCTGTTTTATAATATTCCTCCACCCCTTCCTTAGCGAATTCGGCCAGATGAAACGCCTCCTGAATCTGGGCTCTGATGACACGGTCCTGGTACGAGGGAAGGGCTATGGTTGAAAGAATTCCCATAATGGCGATTACAATCATAAGCTCAATTAACGTAAACCCCTGACTGCTGTTTTTCATTTTCATACTCCTGATGATCATTATTGAGTCAGCTTACTATCCTTCAGATTGCATCGGCCATTGTAAAAATCGGCAGGTACATACTGATGACCAGACCGCCGACGAACACGCTGAGAAGGAACAAAATGAACATCTCGAACAGAGCTAATTTTTTCGTCGCTGTTTTTCTAGCATTCTTACTGTAAAAAGCTGCGGCTTCCCCCATTGCAGCACCGATATTTTCCGGTGTGCAGGAGACCGTCACGACCTGTATCAGCATTTCCGGGAACAACCCGCTTTTCTTCATCTCCATCTGCAGGTCAGGGATATCCGCTACCCTGGCGATACTTTTTTTTTAACCGTGCCGCAAAACAGGGGTTTTTAACCGAGTCAGCCGAACCTGCAAGAGACTCCTTGAAGGGAAGACCTGCTGCTATCATAAGTGAAAAATATTCAGCAAATTCCGCAACAGCAATTTTTTCCAGAAGGGCTCTGAAAGTCGGTATTTTCCCGGCGGCCCAGTAGAAAAAAAATTTGGCGGAAATCAGCAAGGCGATAATGATAATAAGCAGCAGGATCGGATTGAGAGAATTTCCTGTGATCATCATGCTGATATCAAAAACCAATTGTGTCGGTGCGGGCAAGCCCCCCCCCATACTTGCAAACATTTCCTCAAAAACAGGAATAACAAAGATGAGCATAAGGAAAGTTATTGTAATAACAATACACAACACGATTGAAGGATAAAACAATAATGATTTCAGAAGGGTTTTTGGGGTGTTGCCGATCTCCGAGGATCGTTCCTCTATCTCGGCGAATCGTATCAGGATGTCTGCTGTCTGTGCATTATGGTCCAAAGCCAGTATTTTCGCCAAAGCAGGATTGAAAAGATCACGCTGCCCTGTCAGACACTCTGTAAAAGAACAGCCCGCTGCCATGTCCTTTTTGATGCGCCCGACCCTTTTTTTGATCCGGGGCAATTCTTTTTCCGCACTCAATGCCGTCACCGCTTCCGGCAACGCTACGCCCGACCTGAGCATCACTGCCAGCTGCCGATAAAAAATACCGAGTTCATCCGGGGATAATCTGCTGCGCATCATCTGCTTCTCCGCTTGGTTTTTAGAATTTCATTTCAAGACAGCAGGAAGATATCTGTCGTCAATGTCGGTGCGGTCAACGCCGAAGAATTTCCAGCCGCTCTCGCCTTTTTTATTACCGCAAACCCAGTGAACAGCTCCCACCGGATCATCATCCTGGACCACAGGGCGCATGGTCAGGGTTTTACCTGGAAGCTGTCTATGATCTTCCCTGAAGGTGATATTGATCGCCCCCTGCTCAATGACCGTCTTATAATCGTTTGCCAATGATTCATAGCTTTCTGTTAATCCCGATGAAAGTGCCTGCGCAGTATTTTCAGGGAATTCGCCATGCAGGGCAAGATAAACAAGGCTGTCCCTTTTGGCCGATTCAAAAACACCGCTGACCACACTCGTTACTTCCGCTTTCATCAGCGAGAGACGATATGACCTGATAGCAAGTGCGGAAAGAAGAGCGATAATCGCAATGACATACATAAGTTCCTGGATGTATCGCATGGTTTTAAACATACCCACCTCCCCTTAATTAGTAT
>MTKS01000326.1 GCA_004028495.1 Candidatus Electrothrix marina | reverse complement strand
GAGTGATCTTTCGTCCCATGGCCCTGGTCGGTAAACCTGCCGCTGATGTCATTGCAAAAGCAGCAGAGGAAAAGGAAGTGGATATGATCCTTATCGGAGGACACGGCAAAGGACTCAGCAAACTCCTCATGGGCCATGTAACCGAAAAGGTGATCGGCAAGGCCCATTGTGCTGTACTGGTGATTGAAAAGGAGAAATAAGAAGAACATCTCGGAAAAAAGCGAAAATCTTCTGCTCATCAGAAAACATTATACGATCCCGCCGTTGAATACGGTGGGATCAAACTCCTCACCGAGAAATAGCGAGAAATAGGGGGCAGACCCTATTCCGACCCGTTCCATTCCGACCCCATTTGTTTCCTGTGTATTTCCCCCGGCATATCGAAAAGAAATGCAGTCCCGCCACTGCCGCCGCGTCACCCGGCAGCAGAAACAGATTAACGATATACACAGACCAAGGATATTGTCTACAAAATGAGTTGATAAAGATCATAATAGGGTTTATCTTTTTCGCATGATAAGTTACAGCAAAAATGCCACCCCGTAGTCTTTCGGTGTACGCACTATCCTTCTCGCTCTTTTTTTCTTCTCATTTACCGTAGAGTCAACATGCCGCATACCTATATCCAGTCGAAAATTATTCGCAGCCTTGCTCCCTTTAAAGTGGATCATCTTGCTATTTCCTATGCCGAGTTTGTGCCCAAACTGTACAATCTCTGCATGACCCTCGGATTCCGCAAGGGTATGATCATGCCGTCCAGAGCCTTCTGCTCCGATGAAAACCAAGGTTGGCCCATTATCCTGCTGACAAAGCATTTCGGCACCTTCCCCTTTAATCACGGCAGAGTGGGCGGCATTGTCGCCATTGACCGACACGGCCCCCATGCCCATCACGGCGAAGACTCGGTGATCGTACAGGCAAGCCATGTGGGCTATGATCCCAAGACCGGGAACTACGGCACCTGCACTCGGCCCAAGATGGAAGGCACTTGTATCTCACCGTCCTGCGGAAAAATAACCCATGTAATCAGCCCCTATCTTGAGCAATATCAATTTGCCAAGGAAAGAATTTTCCTACACCGGGACGACCGGGGTCGCCACCTGATCACGGCAAAAAACTCCTTTATTGATTTTGCCTCCCACCCGGTCAAGGACGGACTGGTCCTGCATCTGGAACGAATTGTCGCACCTAATGAGAACGGGAATATCCATCCAATCAGCGCGGTCAGCACCAGCCAGACCTACGAGGTCTCGGAAAATTTTCGTAAACGGATAGACCAGACCGGCTATACCTGGAAAAGCGGGTCCGGCGAGAGCATCGGTGACTACCTGACCGAGGATCTCTTTTATTTTCGAGAAGAATTCCATGAGACCGATGAGTCGATCCTGCTGGAACGAAACCTGATTGAATTCATGCCCATCATTGTTACCTCGAAGAATCCTCCGTTGCGGGCAGCCAAGATCAATATTCAGTTGGAGTTCGCCAGGACCGTGGAGTCCATCCGCCGAGGCAGTGAGTATAAGGAAAAAAATCTTCTTTATATCGCAGGATTGAATATAGATATTTCCGAATATAAAGATTACCCGGCCACCACCTATTTTGTCCCTTGGGCCGCTCATATCCAACTCAAAGACGGCACCCCGGAGGAGTACATCCATCCGCTGGAGCAGGAACGCATCTGTGCGCTAATCGCGGAACAGGACAGTGTCAATCCTGAACAGGCGGACCTGAAAGAACAGATAGGCCGGATGCTGAAAGCACCGAGGTTTGACATCAAATCGCCGAAATAATCACTGATCTCGCCTCGCCCATGAAAGGTCGAGCCCGGATCAAATACATTCATGAACTGAAGAATGAACTGAACCATCAACGGAGGAAGTACATGGACACGATATTTGTGTCGATTTTTATCATACTGGCAGGAGGGACAGCCGCGCTTTTCCTCTTCCGCCGGTTTATCCTGATGCAGCGTGTCGTCATCGGGACCACGGCACTGGGCTGTGCCGCCGGTTTATGTTACGCGCTCACCCGCCTTTTCGGCGACACAGCGGTTGCAACGGCGACATGGGCTTGGCTGCATATTTTTGAGCTTTCCTTTACAGTGGACAGTGTCTCCCTGTTTTTTCTGATTCCGGTCTTCCTGGTTCCGCCGCTGGTCCTGGTCTACAGCCTGGACTATCTGACCAGACGGAAAAAAAACCTGCGCATTGCTATTAATTATTTTCTCACCACCCTGTTGGTGGTTTCAATGGTTATGGTGGTTACCGCCGCAAACATGATTACCTTTGCCTTGGCCTGGGAAATTATGTCCATCGCGTCCTTCTTTCTGGTGATTTTCGACTATCAGGATAAGGAGAAACGAAAGGCTGGCTACCTGTACCTGATTTTTGTGCAGGGCGGAGCCATGTTCCTCT
>MTKS01000325.1 GCA_004028495.1 Candidatus Electrothrix marina | reverse complement strand
CCATAAGGTACAGGCTGGACGTGGAGTGAACTCGCCGGGCATATCGGAAATCCCAAAAACAGTCTTTGAAGAATTACTGGTCAATGCCCTGGTCCATCGAGATTATTTAGTCAGCGCGGCCATCCGTGTGTTTATCTACGACAACCGCATTGAAATCATCAGCCCAGGTCACCTGCCTAATAATCTGACCGTTGAAAAAATCCGGGCTGGCAACGCCAATATTCGCAATCCCATTCTCGTTTCTTACGTTGCCAAAGGGCTGCTGCCGTATCACGGCTTAGGATCTGGCATCAAACGCGCCCTTTCCGCATGGCCGGATATCGAGTTTCAGGATGATCATGAAGGCTGTCTGTTTACAGCAATAATCTATCGGAAGCCCTTAGAACAACTGAGCGGATCAAGCCCAGCAAAGGAAGAGTAACAAAAAATAACTGCTACAACCAACGGAAAGCCTCAACCACAACGCATCATCCTCGCCGTCCGCTCCTCCAGGTGCGGTGGGAGGAAAAAACGCACTGGAGGATAATTCTGCTGATCTTACCAAATCACTTTGATGCCGGTATATTGAGGAATGATCTGATCTGCGGTAATGATCGGCATCCTGTGTTCTAATGCAGTAGCAATGATAATCCTGTCACAGGGATGCTAATATTTGCCTAACAGCCGGAATTGATCATGCCTGTCGAACTCGCTCCGTTACCATAACCCATCAGCTCGTTGACCTTTACCGAAACACGATATTAATATATATCACACTTCAAAAAAGGAATACGCATGGAAACAGCAAAGTTATTTACCAACGGTCGGAGTCAGGCTGTCCGCCTGCCCAAGGAATTTCGATTCAAAGGCAAAGAAGTTTTTATAAAAAAGACAGGTACTGGTATTCTGCTCCTCCCAAAAGAAGAGTCTGTCTGGGACACTTGGGAACAGACCCTGCTTCAGGGCGGGGAACCCATTCTTCCAGAACGGAACCAAGCAAAAGAACAGCAGCAGCGGGAAGGACTGGATGAACTTTTTACTTGATACCGATATCTGCATCTATCTTATCAATAAACGCCCGCATTCGATCATTAGCAGGTTCAAGCGATATCGGAATGAAAGAGAGTTCAGTCGGATACCCGGATATAGCGTGGGTAATGCTGTAGTCTGTTCAACGGCCTGTTACGTAAAACAGTCTTTCCTTTGTGTTCAAACCGAGATATTCCATATGTAATTTTATTTGACATGTGCTCCTGATGTGCGCATAATACACACACGGATAACTTCAACACGAAATAAGGAGTACGCATGCCTAAAACACGACTAAATATAAGTACTGATTATGATCTCGCCGATTTTATAAAAGTTTATGCTCAGGAAAACCGCACAACCGTTTCAGAGGTCGTTACCCAGTTTATTCTTGGGCTGAAACGTCGAACATCCCAACAGCAAACAGACACTATCCTTTCTGACCCTCATTTTTCTCAAGCGTTGACAGAAGCGCATACAAGAATAAAAGACGGTTCTGCACAATGGCACACCTTTGATGAGGTCTTCGGTGACTAATGGATGCTCGCTTTGAGAAAGCCTTTCTGAAGGCTGTAAAAAAACATTCGGGTATCAAAAAACAGATTGAACAAAAAGTTCTTCAGATACTTGAACACCCTGTTGAGTTAGGTGAGCCTTTAAAGGGCAATTTCCGTGGCTTTTATTCTTGCCCAGTAAAACGAAATTTCATCATCATCTACCTGTACTGCGGTATTTGCAGGAAAAAAGATGATGACAGATATGTTGCCTGTGCGGATTGCTCCGAGACCACAGATGAAACCGTCAAATTCATCATTGTTGGCCCTCATGATGCGGCTTATGGGAAGAAATAAGAGTTGTTACTTGACCGGTCAATGAACGCTGTTCTTTGAAATCTCCCTCGGCGAAGACAGCACCCGCCAGTTTAAAGCGGACATAAAAAATACCGAAGAACTGCCCACCAAAGCCAGCATCAATAAAGTGGACAAGCTCCGTTTCCGAGATTTTCTCTGGGATGTCTACGAAATGGAATACCCTGATTCCATCGAAGAACGAACTCGCCTGCTCCAAAATATGAACCTAACCACCGATGACGGGAACCTCAATCTGGGTGGGCTCCTGATGTTTGGCGAACAGCCGGAATTGATCATGCCTCAGTTTGTCGTCAAAGGAATCCGCTATCCCGGTAATGAGATTCACGCCTCGGATTATCTGGACACCGAGGATTTTGTCGGCCCCCTGCCAAAGATTTTTGCCGATGTCCTGGCCTTTATCATGCGCAACCTCCATAAAGTCCAGGCCGGGCGCGGGGTGAATTCTCCAGGCATACCAGAGGTGCCGAAAACAGTCTTTGAAGAGTTACTGGTCAATACCCTGGTCCATCGAGATTATTTAGTCAGCGCGGCCATCCGGGTGTT
>MTKS01000324.1 GCA_004028495.1 Candidatus Electrothrix marina | reverse complement strand
GGTTTGGTTTTTAAAAAGCCGGAGCAGCCTGCTTCCAAGGTCAAGGTGCTCTGAATCTCGATATCTTCAGAATACCCGCTGACAAGCACGTCCGGGTCTTGAAGTCAAGACGTTTCAGCCATGTTCGGGGTAATTTTCCGAATTCGGTTTCAAAAGGGGTGAACCGTGCGTTCAACATGTTCGTTTGAAAATATATTGCGCCAAGGCTCGTAACGGCTCTGCACGCTCATCAAAAGAGGAAAGGGCTTCCTGGGCAGAATCCACAGCCTCCTTTGCCAACGCACGGGTTTTTTCCTTACCGAAAAAGGCCGGATACGTGGCCTTGCCCTGTTGCGCATCTGTGCCCGCAGTTTTTCCCAACTGTTCTGTTGAAGCGGTAACATCCAGCAGGTCATCAACGATCTGGAAGGCCAGTCCCACTGCATCTCCATAGCGGGTCAGGGCCTCAAGCCGCCTTTGATCGGCCCGGGCTGCAAGGGCACCCATACGAACAGCCGCTGTGATCAACGCCCCTGTTTTGGATCGATGAATAGTTTTGAGCAGGTCAAAGGAAATGATTTTTTCCTCACTGGCGATATCCAGGTATTGTCCGCCCACCATTCCTTGAGAACCGGCCGCATGAGCCAGAACAGCAATGAGCTGTAAGCGCGTTTCCATTTCCGGACCGGGCAGGTCGGGGTTGCTGAGCAAGGAAAAGGCATAGGTCAGCAGGCCGTCACCGGCCAGAATAGCCTCGGCTTCCCCGAATTTTTTATGACAGGTGGGCTGCCCTCGACGCAGGTCATCGTTGTCCATTGCAGGCAGATCATCATGGATTAAGGAATACGTATGGATACATTCAAGCGCACAGGCGGCGGGCAGTAATGTTTCTTCAATCTCCGGGACGTCACTGACAGAGCGTCCTGCCGCAAGGCAGAGAATTGGTCTTATGCGTTTTCCGCCGACAAAGAGGCTATAACGCATAGATTCAATATGACCGGAGAAATTTCCTTCCTGTTGCATCATATACCGTTGCAGGCCATTTTCCGCAACCCGGCGTTGCTCACTGAGGTATTGTTGAATATCGAACATTTTTTTTATGTGTTTTTTCTGGAGCGATTGTATTAACTGGAATTTGGTCGAAGAAAGAAGAGTCCTGATGCAGGTCGTCGATTCAAATGAGGGCCTTGTGAAACGCGCTTTTCCTTCTTCTTAATATCCGTCCGGCTAACAGCAGCAGTTTCCTGCATACTCTTCTTTTTTGATACTGTAAACTCTTCCGTTCAGTCAGGGCAAACAAAATTGGTATTATAAGAAATGAGAACAGCCTGAAACGAGGAGATTCTTCAGGAAACCGGGAAGGTAAGGAGAGAGACGACAGGAGAGGGGGGTAAGAATATTCTGTAGAGGAAAAAAGCAGAAGAAAAACAGGGAACACCGATCAGTAGACCCATGTGTTCCCTGTAAGAGAATTACCAGCTACGGACACGACCGGTATCAATATGAACAAAATTTGATTTAGCATAGTAGCCTACCCCACCTGATTTGAGTGAGATAGCGCAATCACGGACGGTCTTGGTTTTTTCACCGCTTATACGAACATCAATGGCCTGACCCTTCATATGCAAACTGCGTTTTGCCACCCCGTTGCTTTTTTTGCGTAATTGCAGGTTGGTTTTGGGGGAACGGTAGCCGGAGATAATTTCATATGTACTGTTGCAGCACATTTTTTGCTGTATTGTCCAGAGAATATCGAGAACAGCCGGATCAATAGGATGAACTTCGGAGGTGCGGAAATCGCGGAGATAGGTGTTTATTTCGGCTAGGGCCTCTATGTCATAATCTTCTGATGTTGCGTATTTTATATCAAGACGCTCATGGGTATGGGTATGATAAAATGACAGGGTTCTTGGCTTTGCGGACAGGGAAGAGGGAATTTTAGCCCAAGCGGGAGCAGCTTGGGCGAGACAAAGTCCGACAGCGGCCTTTGCTCCCAAGGCGAGAAAAGAACGTCTATTCATAATCCAATCCTTTGGTTGGTTTTTTATACAGGGCATTTTGACGATTATGTAAAACTTTGTGTTCAAATAGCTTAAAATGATGAATAATCTATTTATTAAAAGGTATATTTGCCCTCCTGTCAACACCCTTTTTTGAGTCTGCGGCAAGAAATTCTTTTTGCGCAGAATTCATAAAAAAAATGAATGCATCAGATAACGATTTCTTTTGCATGTAAATACTAATTAAAAAGCATTCTTGCGGTTTGTTCGATCTGGTATTCAGCTCTGACAGGCAAGATCTTGTTGATATTACGCATTGGCATAATTTTTTTCTCCCTGTATCATGAGAAAGATCTTCGTTTAAAGAAAGATGACACTGTCTTCTTGCCGGCAGATAGTAAGCATCCTGTTTTTGCTTGCTCAGCTGATAAAAACAGGCAGAGGTTGCA
>MTKS01000323.1 GCA_004028495.1 Candidatus Electrothrix marina | reverse complement strand
CAAAAATCGGCACAGGGCCAAACTGCGAACCAGCCGGATAACCTCAAAGAACCCGCTCTTATGGAGAATCAGCTCTATGATATCCGGGAACCCATCCTGATTCCGGACAGCAACCGAATCCTGTGGTGGATTGCCGCGATACTGGCTGGAATCCTGCTGATCGGCCTAATCTTCTATTTTTGGAAAAAGCGAGCCCGTCAACAAAAAGCTGTGCTGGCCCATGAGACCGCCCTGCGCGAATTAGAGCGGGCAGGCCCCCTGATTGAGGAACAAAATATCAACGCTTTTATCACCCTGATCGACCAGACCCTGCGCCGCTATATTGAGCAGCGTTTCCACATCTTCGCCCGCAGACAGACCACCCGTGAATTTATTCACGAACTGGCTGAAGATCAGGAAAACGTGCCTGAACCTTTGATGGAAAACTCTGAAAACCTCAAAACTTGGCTCCAGCATTGCGATCTGGTAAAATTCGCCAAGGCTGGTCTGAGCCAGGAAACCATGACCGACATGGTATTGAACCTACGCACCTTTATTGAATCAACCAAGATGGAGGCAAAAGAAAAATAATGGACAGCCTTCGTTTTGTTTCTCCCGAACTGCTCTGGCTCCTGCTTATCCTCCCCGTTCTGGCCTTCCTGCGAGGTCGGCGCGGACCGGCACCGGCCTTGGTATTTTCCTCCATCTCCATTGCCAAAGCAATCTCCGGTGACCGCAAGGTCAGCCCCGGTAAATTCCTGACTTGGTTGCGTCTGGTTGCTATCGGCCTGCTCATCATAGCTATGGCCCGGCCCCAATGGGGCAATACCAAAACCGAGGTGGAGGCATCTGGCATTGATATCCTGCTGGCTGTTGATGTTTCCGGCTCCATGCAGGCGATGGATTTTGAGCTCAAAGGCAGGAACGTGGATCGCCTGACCGTGGTCAAGGCGGTGGTCAAAAAATTTATTGAAGAACGCCCTAACGACCGCATCGGGCTGGTGGCCTTTGCAGGCCGCCCCTATATGGTCTGCCCCCTGACTCTGGATCATGACTGGCTCCAGCTCCGCCTAGACTCTCTGCAAACAGGCATGATTGAAGACGGCACAGCCATCGGTTCCGCCATTGTGGCCGGGGTGAACCGACTGCGGGATCAGGAGGCTAAATCCAGAATAGTGATCCTGCTCACCGACGGGGTGAATAATTCAGGCAAGGCTGCGCCGCTTACTGCTGCTGAGGCCGCAGAAACCATGAAGATCAAGGTTTACACCATCGGCGCGGGGCGGCGCGGAGTGGCTCCTATGCCGATAATAGACCAGCTCGGTCGCAAGCGGATGGTTCGGGCGCAAGTGGATATTGATGAAAAAACGCTGGGCAAAATCGCCGAAATGACCGGGGCGAGATATTTTCGGGCGACTGATACCAAGTCGCTGGAAAAAATCTACGAGGAGATTAACGCGATGGAGGCCACTACCAGGAAAATTAAGCATTTTGCTCGCTATAGGGAGTTGTTTTCCTGGCTGGTCTTTGCGGCCTTGGTGCTGCTGGGAGTGGAGTTGTTTGTTTCGCGGAGGCGGTTGCCGTAGTGGGACAGTACTTAACCCCCTACACAGGAACAACGTGAATCATACAAGAATACTAAATCAATCAGCTCCATACTATCTCAAAAGGACTTTATGAAAATTGAAATTGCCGAAAACATGGTATACAGCTATTTAAAGCATGTAGAATGCTGCAGAATTATTCAAACAAACTGGAAAACAAGTGGAAAGTGGAAAACGACAGAATATGATGAAAGGGAAGCCAGGAAATTATTTAAAAAGCTAAAAAGTTCAGAATCATTCAAGAAAATTTTCAGAAAAAATAATTTCGATCAATTAATAAAACAAGCAGAAATTGATGTAGTTGGGATTAATACTGCTGAGGATTCAATTTTTGGCATTGATGTTGCTTTTCATATATCAGGATTAAACTATAACGGCCCAGAAGAATCAATAAGAAAAGTTTTTATGAAAATATTCAGAACTATTCTTATAATGCAAACGTATTTTAGTGGATTTGATAAATACAACTCTTTTTTTGTTGCACCAAAAATAAGTGATAGAATTGTTAATGAGATTAAAACCCTTTTGAAAGAAGCCGAATTAATTATTAATGAAGAGATGATTTCAATTAACTTAATATCAAATGATGAATTTTATGAAACTATTTTCGACCCACTCATTACGTCTTTTAAAGAAGAGCATGATACTGGAGAATTATTTTCAAGAGCAATAAAACTAGTCGAACTTGATCCGAGAAGAACCAACGGCTCATCAAGCATTTCAAAACAAAAAACACAACCAACATCGTCGGGAAAAAGAACTGAAAACGGAATGCGTATTGGACAGTTTGTTCAATACCACATGAGAAAATTACATGAAAATGGCACTCTTACGGAGAAGGATATAGCG
>MTKS01000322.1 GCA_004028495.1 Candidatus Electrothrix marina | reverse complement strand
ACAGGCTTCTTCCGCAATGCTGGAGACCTGGTCGGAACGGATTCTGACCGCTTCCACTCTGGACGAGGTGTTTTCAGAATAGAACGGATAAATAACCCAGTAGGGTGGGCAATATTTCGGTTCGTTCCTCCCAACCTGGAAGCTGCTGATCAAAGAAACCTCAGCAAGGCCTGAATAAGCGCATCCGCTCCGTCAGCGATCTGATCAACCCGTGAATCCAGCATATAACAGGGGGTCGAGACGATCTTATTCTCCTGATCAACAGTGATTTCTCCGTGCAGGGTCGATTGATGAGAAGCACCGAGCAGCCTGAGATGCTCTTCGGTTTTCGCATCCTGTCCTATGGTCAGAGTGATATCACCGAGAATCCGGGCAAGAAGAACCGGAGCGATACAGAGGGCACCGATTGGTTTTCCCGCCTGATGCATGGCCTTGACTGCCTGCTCCACATCTTTATTTACCCTGCATTTCGGGCCGTCAAACGCATAGGTACAGAGATTCTTGGCTGCGCCCACACCGCCGGGAATAACCAAAGCGTCTACGGCTGCCGCATCAAATCGGGCAAGATCCTCAATCTTTCCCCGTGCAATACGGGCTGCTTCGATCAGCACATTGCGTTGCTCATCCATTTCCTGGCCGGTAATATGATTCAGGACATGATGCTGCATGATGTTCGGAGCAAAACATCGGTAGTCGGCTCCGTTTTTATGGATTGCCCACAGGGTGAAGGTTGCCTCGTGAATTTCCGCCCCGTCCTGGTGACCGCAACCGGAGAGGATAACGGCTATTTGTTTTTTGCTCATCTGGTTTCCTCCTGTGTTCTATCGTTTCAGAGATAAAAAATCTCCCCGGAATATTCCGTGACCCTGCTTCCGTCCTCCAGCTCCATGACCAGCCCGCCGCAGGGATCAATCTCTCGGGCGACAGCCCGGTAAAGCGTTTTTTGCTGCACATCGAATCCATACTTCACCTGCTGGCCCACAGTATCGCTCAGTTCCTGCCAGGCGGTTAACAGCAACGAGGCTCGGCCCTCTTCACAGGTCAATCCTTCAGCTAGAGACTGTTCCTCATCGTAATGAAGCAATCCGATCGACCATTGCAATTCAGCCAACAAACGACCCGTCAGCTCTGTAAGAGCTATTAACCGGGACAACTCTGAACGCAGGCAAGTTGCAGTGTCTTGTAATTCCGCTGGAAAAACCTGATTATTGCCGTTAATCCCGATCCCGAGCAGGTGGTAGCGATCTCCGCCTGGACTCTGCACAGTTGTGCAGAGAATACCGGCGAGCTTTTTTCCGGCAACCAGCACATCGTTGACCCATTTCAAACGGGCATTAACCCCGTACTGCCTGACCGTACGGCAACAGGCCGCGCCCGCAGCAAAAGGCAGGAGGCGGGTAAACTCCGGCAACAAGATATCCGGCCAAGCCATAGCCAGCCAGATCCCTCCTTCCGGGGCATGCCAGACGCGGTCGAAACGTCCGCTGGACTCGGTCAGGGTATCAGCGAGCACAACAGTACCGGCAGCCAGAACCCGGCCCTGTTTTTCTTCTTCCCGGATTAATTGCCGCAAGCGATCCATGCAGCGGTCAAGCCGGGTATGGTGTTCGATTATTGCCCCGACCGGGGCACCGTAGGCAAGGATTTTTTCTACAGTCGGGGGAGCAAAGGAGTGCGTGTCCAATCGGCGGAGAAAAGCCTGCCGGTATTCACGGATGCGTTGCAAGGGGGAAGACACAACAAAGAGGCGCGTACAGGGATAAAAAAAAAGACTACAGGGTTATTCCCACTCAGCCTTGACCCTGGTGATGACCTTCTGAACAACAGGGAGCTTGTCTTCCGCACAGATCCCTATCAGAGGCTTGCCCTGGTCAATGCTGTCGCCGGGGGTGAAATACACCGAGTGAATGATTCCGGGTTCTCCGGTATAGTAGACCGGGGTGTCCCGCTTCATCAGAGACATGGTGATAATCTCGTCTCCGGGCTGAATAAAAACCGACCGGGCTCCTTTTTGCTCAATCCTGGACTGGATATCCATCGAAAAATAATACCGAGCCCGCTCCGGGGCCTCGAACAGGAACAGAACCTCCTGAAGGATGCCCTCAATGATTTCTTTTTTCTTGAGCGGATGACGGACAGTGAGCAGCTTTTCTCCGGCTTCGACAAAATGACCGTCCAGCTCGGAGCGGACAAAGGAAATTGTTCCGTTGGTTTTGGAGGTTATCACCTTGGTATTACGCTCTCGATGAATCTCGTACAGCGGCGTTCCCGGCTTGTGCATCCATTCACCGGAGGCTCCTTCAACGGCGGCACCTTCTTCGACCAAAAAACGCACCTCTCCGGTATGGACAGCATGCATATCCACATAGTTATAAGGGTCAGACTTGTATTGACCGAGAATCTCATCAAAATGTATTTCCTGATTAGAAGGCATGACTGTTGAATTGCGTAAAAATTAAAT
>MTKS01000321.1 GCA_004028495.1 Candidatus Electrothrix marina | reverse complement strand
CCTTTTTCCTCTCTCCCCTGCCCTGCCTGCTTTTCCGCTTCCAGCAGGACAAAAAAACGTCCGCTTTCTGAAGGCTCGTAAAAATCTGAAAAAACAAAATCCTGAGCAGCACCCTTCTCACCGGCTGCATTCTCTTTGATCAACAAAGAACGGATATGGGAAAGGACGGCCTGATCATGCTCCGCCTTATATCGCAGGGCATCGTGTTTCCACAGGAAAAGGAGAACAAAATTTATCAGCAGCATACCGGTCAGCAGTAAGCCGCATATGGTTATTGTTAATTTGAGTTTCAAAATCCCCCCTGCCTGCCCATCAAAAAAACCTGAATATGCAGGGGGCCGCAGGGGCGAACCCCTGTGTTCGCCCTGAACGTTCCGTGTAGCTAATTATACATCTGATCTTTCTCTTGTATCCCCTGAATGGCCCTTTTCAGCTTATGTAAACCGAATTGATTTAATGCCGTGGCTGCAAACTTCAACACACTGCAATCCCCGACTTTATACCCGAGACAGGCATAAGCACTTTCTTCCTGATCAAACTCTATCGTTAAATAATAATTCGCACCTTCAACTATATCGCATTCCGCACTTAAAATTGATTCGTCAATTCCATCTGTCAGCTCGTCAACCAATTTATATTTAGCCGCATCATCGTAGAAATCAAAACTTTTTATGATAAAAATACAAAAATCATCACTGCCGTCGCTGATTGTTGTATATCCTTCAGTTTCATCAACGTATGATTCCGGTATACCCCATGTACATTCAATATTCATTCATCAGCCTTTTCTGTATAAGACCTGATTGCAGCAACAAACATATCACCCTTATCATCTATTTATTATTATTTATAAAACCAGACCTCTTCAAATCGAACCACCCTGAAAATTTTCCGGGAAAAAATCATCGCTGAGAACAATTCAGACGGGGAAAATCTTCCCCGGATTCAAAATATTATGCGGATCAAAAAGTCCCTTTAATCGCCGCATGACCGAGAGTGCTGTCTCGTCAAGCTCCTGAGACAAAAAAGGCGACTTCGTTATACCGACCCCGTGCTCGCCGGAAAGCGTGCCGCCCATACTGAGTACGCGCTCAAAAAGCCGCTCTTTGGCCTTGAGCCCCTTACCATATTCCTGTTCGTTCTGTTTATCCACCATAATATTCACATGGATATTACCGTCTCCGGCATGACCGAAGGTCAGAATAATGAGCTCCAGCTCCTGTGTCAGCTGCTCGACAAACCGAACCAGTTCCGGTATCCGCGAACGGGGTACCACCACATCCTCAGAAATTTTATGGGGCCGCAGGCTCAAACAGGCCGGTGCAATGGAGCGTCGGGCCAGCCAAAGCTCTTGGGTTTCCTCTTCACTTTCTGCCCGGCGCACCACACAGTCTTCCTGCTGAACAAACTCCGCAAAGAGCTTTCCTTGTTGCTCAACCTCGGCTTTGCTCCCGTCAAACTCCACCAGCAACAGGGCCGCTGTCTCCTCGGGCAAAGAATTACTCAACCGATCACGTACCACTTGGACAGCGGTTCGATCCATGTACTCCAAGGTGCAGGGCATGAGCCCGGCTGTGAGACTCTTTGCAACCAAGCCCGTAGCCTGCGCCAGGGAGGAAAAACTGAGCAGAAAGGTTGCCTTGGCCTCGGCAAGCGGAAGAAGACGAAGAATGAGTTTGGTAAAAATCGCCAGAGTACCTTCGGAGCCGATGAACAGTCGGGTCAGATCATAGCCCACCACCCCCTTTTCCGTGCGCACCCCTGTCCGCATAATTTCACCGTTGGGCAGCACCACCTCAAGACCGATGATATAATCGCGGGTCACTCCGTATTTTACCGCACTGGGGCCACCGGCGCACTCTGCGGCATTACCGCCGATGGAACAGAATTTCAGGCTGGCCGGATCAGGGGGATACATCAAGCCGTGTTTTTTTACGGCTGCCTGCAGCTCACCGGTGACGACACCCGGTTCCACCACGGCAATCATATTCTCAGGATCAATCTCCAAAATCCGGTGCATCCGACTGAACCCGATGACCAGACCGCCATGCACAGGAAGAGAACCGCCGGTGGTGCCGCTGCCCGCCCCGCGCGGGATAACCGGAAAACGATACTCGTCGGCAAGGCGAAGCAAAGCCGCGACCTGAGCCGTTGATTCGGGTAAGGCCACCGCATCCGGCATAAAGTTTTGCCCTGACGCGTCATAACTATAACAGGAACACTCCTCTAAGCTTGTCAGCAGATTGGCTTTACCAACAGCCTGCTGCAACTTTTTTATGATTTTTTTCTCCATATCTGGAACAATACCGGATATTCTGTCCGAGAGCCAGTGCTTTTCAAGGGCAGCGAAACACATTTTATCCAGCAAACGCTAAAAAACTCTTCATGAGGTGGCATCATGTACAACTGGTATGTTGCAGTCAACGGACAGACCGTCGGTCCTTTTTCCCATGAACAGATGATC
>MTKS01000320.1 GCA_004028495.1 Candidatus Electrothrix marina | reverse complement strand
AGGTCCCCATGCCTGCCCTGTTAAGGCGAATAAACACAATGTAGGGTCACGGCACGCCATGTCCCTACGGATAAATATACAAGGAGAATAACTCATGTTAATGATCAGAGCTATAGTCAGACCGGAAAAAACAGATGCAGTACTGGCTGCCCTCATGGATGCGGGCTTTCCGGCGGTCACCAAATATTCCGTAGCCGGGCGCGGTAAACAACGCGGTATCAAAATCGGTGATGTCACCTATGATGAGATCCCAAAAACGATGCTTATGTCCGTGGTTCGGGACGAAGATAAAGATTTTGTTATCCAGACCATCATGGATACCGCCAGGACTTCCGAGAAAGGCGCTTTCGGTGACGGTAAGATCTTTGTCAGCGAGGTTGAGGAAGTCTACACCATCAGCTCCGGCCTGAAGGAAGGCGTTGTCGAGGAGGCTGCATAATGAAGGAAGTCATCGCTGTGGTACGCATCAATATGATGAACCAGACCAAGCAGGCCTTAAGCGATGCCGGGGTTGACGCCTATTTCGCCCGCGAGGCCCAGGGCCGGGGCAAAGGTTTCGCCAATCCCAAGGTGCTTGAGGGGGTTGATGAAGGATACGAGGAAGCGGCTGCCGTGCTGGGAGAGAAAGGAAAGCTTTATCCCAAGCGAGTGCTGACCGTGGTGGTTGAGGACGATAAGGTCGACGATGTTGTTCAGGCCATTATCGCGCCCAACAAGACCGGCAAGCCGGGCGACGGAAAGATATTTATCCTGCCCGTGGCTGATTCGGTTCGGGTTCGGACCGGGGAATCGGGCGAAGCAGCTATCGTCTGAACCTGAACAGGAAATTTGAGGAGAGCAAGATGGCAACAGCTGAAAAACTGGTGCAGTGGAATCCCACCGATATTAAGGCGGAATTGATTAAGAAGTATCCGCCCAAGGTGGCCCGTAAACGCGCCAAACAGATAATGATCAACGAGGCCCTGGAGAACGGCACGCCGGAGATTACGGCTAATGTTCGTACCATTCCGGGCATCATCACCATGCGCGGTTGTACCTACGCCGGGTGTAAGGGCGTTATCATGGGACCGACCCGCGATATCGTCAACCTGGTCCACGGACCCATCGGATGTAGCTTTTACGCTTGGTTGACCCGACGTAACCAGACCGATCCCGGCCCGGAAGGTCCGGACGGTGAAAACTTCATGAACTACTGTTTTTCCACCGATATGCAGGATCAGGATATCATCTTTGGTGGAGAGAAAAAACTGGAGCAGGCCATTCAGGAAGCCTATGACCTGTTTCATCCCAAGTCTATTGCGGTGTTCGCCACCTGTCCTGTCGGATTGATCGGAGATGATATTCACACCATCTCCAAGCAGATGAAGGAAAAGCTGGGCGACTGTAATGTGTACGCCTTTAGCTGCGAAGGATATAAGGGCGTCAGTCAGTCCGCAGGCCATCATATCGCCAACAATCAGGTGTTCCGTCATATCGTGGGCGAGAACGACAAGCCGGTTGAGGGCAAATACAAAATCAACCTGCTGGGCGAGTACAATATCGGCGGCGACGGCTTTGAGATAGATCGGGTCTTTAAGAAATGCGGAATCACCAATATCTCCACCTTTTCCGGCAACTCCACCTATGAGCAGTTCGCCACAGCTCATCAGGCTGATCTGAACGCGGTTATGTGTCATCGGTCCATCAACTATGTGGCCGACATGCTGGAAACCAAGTTCGGTATCCCGTGGATCAAGGTGAACTTTATCGGTGCCGAGGCAACCGCTAAGTCCCTGCGCAAGATTGCCGCCTATTTTGAGGATCAGGAGCTGATCGACACCGTGGAAGCGGTGATCGCCGAGGAAATGCCGGAAGTTGAAGCGGCGGCGACCGAAATTCTGCCCCGTACCGGCGGCAAAACAGCCATGATGTTTGTGGGTGGCTCCAGAGCTCATCATTATAAGGAGTTGTTTGACGAGTTGGGCATGAAAACCATTTCCGCCGGTTACGAGTTTGGTCATCGTGATGATTACGAGGGCCGCCGGGTTCTACCGCACATCAAGGTGGATGCGGACAGTCGGAACATCGAAGAAATCGTGGTCGAGGCGGACGAGACCCGCTATAGCCCAAGAAAGACCGAGGCAGAACTCAAGGCCTTGGAAGATGACGGACTGAAGTTCAAGGATTACGAAGGTCTGGCCCCGGATATGGAAGAGGGAACCCTGATTATCGACGATCTGAACCAGTACGAGGCCGAGAAGCTGGTCGAGCTGATGAAGCCGGACATTTTCTGTGCAGGTATCAAGGAGAAGTTCTCCATCCAGAAGCTGGGTGTGCCCATGAAGCAGCTGCACAGCTATGATTCTGGCGGCCCTTATGCCGGATTCAAAGGCGCGATCAACTTTTATAAAGAGATTGACCGCCTAGTGAACAGCAGGGTCTGGAGTTATATGAAGGCCCCCTGGCAGGAAAATCCGCAGCTTTCCGGCACATACGTCTGGGAATA
>MTKS01000319.1 GCA_004028495.1 Candidatus Electrothrix marina | reverse complement strand
ATCCCGAGTAAGGAGCCCGCTGGTACGGCTTCCTTCCAGGGAATACCCATGAGCCAGGCAACAGGGGCCATAACATATCCCAGGCACCGCTGCATGGTCACAGGTGCACCGTAAAAATCAGGGAACAGGCCCAGAAGCAGATTAACAAGATGGATGAGCGAGACCAGCACGACCAGCATGGCTGTTATGTGGAGAAAAAGCCCGACGCCGTCAGCTGTCCCCCTGGTGATCGCATCCATACTGCTGCTCACCTCCTGCTCGGGGACCATGTCGCCCTCGGTGAGATCCTCGGTCTCCGGAATCATGATGCGGGCCACGGTGATCGCCGCCGGTACGCTGATAATGGAGGCGGTCAGGATATGCCCGGCCGCATCCGGGAGGATCTTATCCAGTATTGTGACATAGAGAACCAGCACTGTGCCCGCAATGGTGGCCATACCGCAGGTCATGGTGGCGAACAGTTCGCTCCTGGTCATTCGGGAAAGATAGGGTTTGATCAGGAGTGGTGACTCAACCATGCCGATAAAGATATTGGCAGCAGCCCCGACAGCAAGGGCTCCGCCGATACCCATAGTTTTTTGGAAGAGGCTGGAAAAGAGGCGGACAAAAGCGGGGAGGATTCGCCAATAAGTCAGCAGGGCGGATAGGGCGCTCATCACCAGGATGATAGGCAGGGCCTGAAAGGCGAGAATAAAGCCTGCGCCGGGAAACTGCTCCGTAAAAGGAAGGACTCCGCCGCCGATGTATCCGAAGGTGAAGGATGTGCCTGCTTTTGTAGCCTCCTGCAAGAGGAGAACGCCTTTATTCAGCACCAGGAATATGTCCTTGCTGAAAGGAAGTTTCAGCAGAAGAGCAGCAAGGATAAGCTGGATCAGCAGGCCGAGGCAGACCTGTTTGACGCGTACTTGTTTCTTGTTCTCGCTGAACAACCATGCCAGCAGGCTGAGAGCAATCATTCCTGAAAGTCCGCGTATTACATGGCTGATATTCATAAAAAACTCCAGGTCTTGTTTCTGTTGCGGAATGTCCCCCGCCTTAATACGATATTCCCGGTATAATCAAGGAAAAATCATCCGGCAATGTTTTTCAGCAAGGAGTATTGTCATATCAGCCGGCATACTTCCCGCTTTTTTTGCTTTTCTTTCTGTCATCTGATGTCTTTCGTTTGCTTTTCTCCTTAAAACATTATACTGTTGTTGGATAATAGAGATAAAAATCAAACTATGTTGTAGGGAGTAGATATGGAATCTGTTTCTCCTGTTCTTATCTGGTTTCTCCTGGGGGTTGTGTTCTTTGTCACAGAGCTGATTCTTCCCGGCTTTATCCTTTTCTTTCTCGGTGTCGGGGCGTGGTGTACAGCCTCTGTGCTGGCCTTGACGAGCGTGTCGCTAACCGTTCAGATGATCATTTTCCTGATCAGTTCTCTTGTTACCCTTATCTTGCTCCGCTCATGGCTCCGTTCGATTTTTCTCGGTGATTCCAGTGAAGAAAATGATTCTGCTAATGTGGACACCGCACCGTCTATCGGCATTGTGACAGAGGCTATTGCGCCTCCGGGGCAAGGGCGGGTTAAATACGGCGGCTCTTTCTGGAAGGCAACAGCTGATGAACCGATACCTGAGAATACCGTTGTACAGATCCTCGAAAGAAAAAATCTCATTGTTCACGTCCACCCTCTGCACACCGAAGAAACCGTATAAACGGAACAGCTGTTCGAGATTGTTGCTCTTGTCATTCCTGTTGTTTTTGTCGTTGCTGCCCTGACAAGAATCAGGGAAATCAAACCGGTGAAAGAAATCTGAAAAAAGGCTGTTGAAGAAACCAACTGAATTAACTGGAGGAGTAATATGGAATTATTGTTCGGCGTAATTGTCTTTGTTGTTTTTATTGTCGTTATTCTGATTAAAACAGCGATCGTCGTCCCTCAGCGGCATGAATATATTGTTGAGCGTTTGGGGAAATATCGAACTACTCTTGAGGCGGGCTTTCACATTCTGGTTCCCTTTCTCGATAAAATCGCCTATCGACGGAACCTGAAAGAGCTGCCTGTTGATATCGGCGGTCAGACCTGTATTACAGCGGATAACGTCACCTTGGAGGTGGACGGTATCATGTACATCCAAGTGGTCAATTCCAAGCAATCCGCCTACGGTATTGATAATTATCATTTCGCCGCTTCCCAGCTGGCCCAGACCTCGCTTCGCTCGGCCATCGGTAAAATCAGTCTGGATAACACCTTTGAGGCCCGTGAGACTCTGAACCAGCAGGTGGTTGATGCCATTGATGATGCGGCCCAGAACTGGGGTATCAAGGTGCTGCGCTATGAAATCAAGGATATTCAACCCCCTCGTTCCGTTCTGGATGCTATGGAAAAACAGATGCAGGCGGAACGGGAAAAACGGGCGGAAATCGCTCGATCCGAAGGTGATAAACAATCGGTAATCAACCGGGCCGAGGGGCAGCGGTCCGAAGCTATCGCCAAATCCGAGG
>MTKS01000318.1 GCA_004028495.1 Candidatus Electrothrix marina | reverse complement strand
GGGTGTTTTGCTGAAAGATTTGCCAGGCCTTTTTAAGGACTTCTTTTTTCCACGCTGTGACCTGCGCGAAATCGACAAGGTACTCGGAGAAAGTATACGCGGGCAGGTCTTCCTTGCCGAGCAGGCCGTCCCGGATGAGCTGGTCCGGGCTGATAAAGAGAGGGTTACCCGCAAAGGCGGAACTGCTCATGTAAGGAGAGTTGCCGAACACCTCGTTTGTCGGGCCGAGGGGTAAGACTTGCCAGTATCGCTGGCCGCTTTGCGCAAGGAAGTCGATAAAATCAAAGCTGCCTGAACCCAGGTCTCCGATACCGAAGGGGCTCGGCAGCGATGAAATATGCAGAAGAACACCTGATGATCTGGTGCCTGAAGAAAAACGGCGTTTTTTGGATGAGGCGGGAGAAGTTTGATCCGAGGTCTCTGGCGAGTTCATAAAAAAGGGAGCTGAATTTTTTTAAAACGAGTATCTGCATGAAAAAACGGGAGCAAAAACTCTTTGATTGCTTTTTGAAAAAAAATATACTATACAATACCCCCTTATTCATTATAAACTTAGATCAGTAATGTTTTTTTATTTTTTCTCTATTTCAATGAGCAGGGGGTTGCAGGCAGGTGCTGGCAAGTATCAAGGAAGACCTTCTTAAGGCCGGAAAGGACGAAGGGTGTATAACCTTTAACCATCTTAATGAATTATTACCCGACGAGGTAAAAGACCCCGGAGCCATTGAAGCAGTTTTTGATTTTCTCAACGCAAATAATATTGAAATTGTGACTGTTGGGGACTCGGGGAAAAAAAGAACGCTTTCCGGTGAGGAGTGGACCGGAAAGGATGAATTCCAGGACGATGAAGATCCCGGTTCTGTCTCGGTATCCGAGGAACACGAGTCGGAAGAAACCACAACCACCTACCTGCGGGAGATGGGTCAGTTCGACCTGTTGACTCCGGAGGAGGAAGCGCATTATTCCAGGGCGATTCGGGAAGGCTTTAACGCCATTATCTGCTCTATCCGGGAGGTTAAATCCAATACGCCGGAAATTAAGAGTCTGGTGGACAGGATTGATCTCTGGGAACGGCGTGATCCCACCTTGAAGCCCAAGAAGCAGCAGCTCAACTATATGCGCAAATGCGTGGAAAAAGCTGCTTCCAATCATCAGGAACATCGCGAGCTGTTTAAACTTCATACCAGATTAGGTGCCTATAACCGGTCCATTGAGACGGCAAAGGACTGCATGATCCGGGCGAATCTTCGTTTGGTGGTTTCCATTGCCAAGCGGTACATGCATCAGGGGCTGACCTTGGCTGATTTGATCCAGGAAGGAAACCTGGGTCTTATGCGAGCTGTGTTCCGTTTCGATTACACCAAGGGGAATAAATTTTCCACCTATGCCTCCTGGTGGATTCGGCAGGCCATTACTCGGGCGATCTTGGACAAAACCCGAACTATTCGTCTGCCGGTTCATTTTCTGGAACTTCGAAGTCAGTTCTTCAAGGCTTTCTATTCTTTGTTGAAGGAATTGGGCCGCGAACCGACGCCGTCGGAAATCTCCGAGATGACGGATTTGCCGATGGATAAGATCCTGGCAATTCTGGAGGCGTCACGGGAGCCGATTTCCCTGGAAACCCCGGTGGGTGATGATGACTCCACCTTGGGTGATTTTCTGGAGAACTCGGAATCCGAGTCGCCGTACGATACTGTGCAGAATCGGGAGTTGGCAGGTCGGGTCACCGAGGTGCTTTCCACTTTGACGGACCGGGAGGAGAAGATTATCCGCCTCCGTTTCGGGATCGGTGAAAAGGCCGAATACACCCTTGAGGAAATCGGGAAAAAATTCAACGTCTCCCGTGAGCGGATCCGTCAGATTGAGAAAAAAGCTCTCAACCGGTTACGGCACTCAAGCCGTCGGGATAAATTGCGTTATTTTCTCGACTGATATCGGTCAATCCACGTCAAATTACTTTTGTTTTCTTAGAAGCCCCTTCCTTTGGAAGGGGCTTTTTTTGTTTTTTTTCTGGCGATTCCAGCCTGTTTCGTGTATTCGTTGAGGCATTCGCCTCGTTATAAAAAAAATGACAAAAAATATCCCCCGTTTTTAGGTGCGGAATTGTAGGGGCAGACCTGTGTGTCTGCCCGGCATAAAAGGGCGAACACACAGGTTCGCCCCTACGGCACCCGCAATAATGGGTAGGGTATTTCTTGTTGAATTCCTGACATTAACCTTTCTCTACATTTTCAATGGACTCTCTCATACAGCAAGCCGGGTTGGGTGATATTCTCGCCAAAGTGCGTAATCAGGAACGTCTTTCTTTGGAAGACGGCAAACGTCTTTTTGCCTGTCCGGATATTTTAGCGGTCGGTTATCTTGCCGATATCGTGCGGGAACAGAAAAACGGCAATCAGGCTTTTTTTATCTATAATCAGCATATCAACTATTCCAACATCTGCACTAATCTCTGTAAGTTCTGCGCCTTTGGTAAGGAGAAGGGGGATGAACTGGCCTATGAGATGACGGT
>MTKS01000317.1 GCA_004028495.1 Candidatus Electrothrix marina | reverse complement strand
GATCAGCGTGCTGGACCTGCCGACAGAAAATCGGCCTGCGGATTTCAGCGGAGCCATCGGTACCTTCAGTCTGGCTGTAGCCACCTCGCCGCTGGACGGGAAGGTCGGTGATCCTATAACCCTGAAGATGCAGCTTAACGGCAGCGGAAATTTTTCTCTGGTTAAAGCTCCGATCCTGACGGAAAACAAAGGGTGGAAGGTTTATCCGGCCTCGGGAACAGTGAAGGAGCTGGGCAGTGGCAAAGGTGAGAAGACCTTTGAGCAGGCCCTTATTCCCACTGAACAGGGGCTGACTGCTGTGCCGCCGGTTCGATTTTCTTATTTTGATCCTAAGGCCGAAAAATATGTGACGCTGATCAGTGATCCCGTCTCCCTGAACTTGCAGGCAGCAGATGAACAGACAGTTTCTCAGGCAGGAACTCGGGCGGCAACTCCGGCAGCACAAACCGGCGGGCAGGGAGGAAAGCAAGACGTTTCTCCGAAGAATCCGGCATCGCAGCCTGCTCGGCATCTTGCTCCGTTGAAACCTGAATTGGGAGAATTGGCTCCGACCATTCAGCCTTTGTATCAAAAGCTTTGGTTTCAGCTTCTTATGGCAGGTGCGTTACTCTGCTTGCTTACGGCCTTGGTGCTGTATTTTCGGCAGAGAAGATTGGCAAGGGATCCGAGCATCCTGCGGCGCAAAGAGGTAGCGGGACGCTTAGCTGAGCATTATGAGGGAATGCGCAAGGCTCTGGCTGTTCAGGACCAAGAGGTATTTCATCTGCATTGCCGGGCAGCTATTCAGGAACGGACTGGCGAGGTCTGGGGACTTGCCCCGGAGGCTGTCACCTTGGCGGATCTGGAACAACGGCTACCGGACGAGTCGCTGCTGCGGACAGTTTTTACCCGTCTGGAACAGAGCGGATATGCCGGTGAGCAGCTGGCACAGGCTGATTTAGAGGAGATCTTGCAAACCACGAGAAACGAATTGGATAAGCTGGCATGAAGCGAAATGTTTTTCCCTTATATTGTATGGATTGTATGCGGATGTTGAAGATGACCATACTGCCGTTGATGCTGTGTCTGCTGGTATCCTTCTGGGCCGTGGCGGGAGGGCTGGAAGAGAAAGCAGCGATTGCTCTGTTTGAACAGGCCAATATTCTCCATACCCAGGGCGAATTTCAGCAGGCGGCTGAGCAGTATTCGAGCATTATCAGTACGTACGGTGTGTCTGCTCCCTTACTCTATAATCTGGCTAACAGTTATGCTGCGGCGGGACAGGTCGGACCGGCAGTGCTTAATTATGAGCGAGCTCTGCATCTGGCCCCAGGTGATGCTGATATTCAAGGAAACTTAGCGCAGGTGCGTAAGGATGCCGGTTTATATCGTGATGATCAATCCCTGTATAGGCGATTAATTGAATTGCTCGGGGCTGATCAATGGCTGATGATAGCCGGTTGTGCCTTCCTTTGTTTGGGGCTCAGTGCCTTGCTGGTAACGACGGGAGCAGGGCAGGGGGGAAGAAAGGGCTTGCATTGGTTGATGACAGGCTCTCTGGCTGTACTTCTTCTGACGCTGCCTCCTGCTTTTTTGCGTTATCAGGATTGGCAGATCGGCGTGGTGCTGGCCGAGGATGCACACGTAGTTATTTCACCCTTTGCCGATGCAACGCCGGCAGGTGATATTAAGGCGGGCAGGTTGATTCGACCGGAGCGAGAGCACGGTGACTATGTGCTGATTACGGCTGAAACAGGGAAGTCCGGTTGGCTGGCCAAGGAGAGTTTTGCCTTGGTGACGGAAATGACAGATATACTTGGTGAGTAATCGGAGGCATTGAGGGACCAGCAGGTCTGTTTCAGGAAGGGGCAGGAAACGATAATCAAATCATACCGAGTTTTCGAAAAAGAAGTTGCGAAGTTATGGAGGAGACTCAGGTCTCCTCTTTTTTCTTGGGCGGTTGACCGCCGGGCGGCTTGGCGTTCAAGGAACCGATTTGCTCGATTTGTTCTGAGCGACGCTTTTCCTGCCAATAGAGTTCCTTATCTTTTAACACACTGTAAATATAGGCGGCCTCTTTCTTGGTGAGCCTCTCAAAGTGCCAGTGGTCGAGCTTGAAATCGGTCTCTTCCATGTACGGACTGGTGTCCTTATAGGGGTTATGATAAAAGAGGGAATCATGGTAGCGGAAAAAGCGAAGTTCTAATGCGGAGCAGAAAGCGCCTTCACTTAAATGCACTGAGACGAACTGACGCCACACCTTGTCGCTGACATCTTTTAAGCGACCGAATAAGCCTGCCTCAAAGAGGATGGCCCGATAATAGGTGATGACGAGAATTTTAAGGGGTGCTCCTACGTTTTCTTTAATAATATGGGGACGCTCTTTTCTCTCCTCAGCAGTGAGCCATTTCTTGATTCTTTTTTCTAGTTTTGTTTCTGGATCGTCTGTCGGGTTGAAATTATGTTTTTTTCGGCTGTCGTCTTGAGGAGAGGCTTGGTTTTCCTCTGCTTTCTCCTCGGCAGGAAGAAACACCA
>MTKS01000316.1 GCA_004028495.1 Candidatus Electrothrix marina | reverse complement strand
ACCGGCACCAGGCAGGGTGACGTGGAGGAGTGCAAGGCCTTGGCAGAAGTCTTTGCCGGTTGTTCCGCTGTCAGAAGCAATAATACAAAGTCCATAATCGGGCACGCTATGGGCGCTGCTGGAGTTTTAGAATTGGCTGCAAACCTCTCATCTTTTGAAGATAATTTTGTCCATCCGACTATTAATTTGGATAATCCTGATCCAGCCTGCGCCCTCCCAGGCTTGGTTGCCGGGAAGGCGGAGAAGGTTGAGCAGGTAGAGACAATTCTTAATAATTCTTTCGGCATGGTAGGAATAAATTCAGTCGTCATTATCAAGAGATTTATGGCAGACTAAACCTTTTTATGGTACTGTTATTCCCTTTTGCCAAAAAAGGGTTGGCAGATATTTTCACCATAAAGGGTTGAAAGAAGAGCGAACGAATATTAAAGAGTATTTATATTGAGGAACCGGCATGACCCGTGATGAAATCAAGGATATAATCCTTGAAATTATTGAAGATATAGATGAGGATGCGGATTTCGATGATTTGGATGCGGATCAGCCTCTTCGAGATCAGTTAGACCTTGATTCTATGGATTTTCTTGATATCGTGATGGAGCTGCGGAAACGCTATAAGCTTCAGATTCCGGAAGAGGACTATCCTGAGCTCGCCACCTTGACCAGTTGCGTCAACTATCTTGAGCCTAAACTGAAAGACGTTTAATCAACCAAGGCATTCCGTTGAAATCGTTGAACTATGCAGCGGGGAGGGTGGTTTCATAATAACGCTTAAATCTCTTTTCCCGTATTTCCGTTATGGCTGATTACCAGCTCATCATTATCGGCGGCGGCCTTTCTGGGGTGGCCGCCGGTATCCGTTCAGCTCGTTTCGGGCAGAAAACTCTGATTGTTGAGGGGCATAGCCTCCCCGGTGGTCTGAATTCCTATTATTACCGCCAAGGTTATCTGCTGGAGACCGGTCTTCATGCGATGACCAATTTTGCCGCTCAGGGGAGCAAGCATGCGCCCTTAAACAGGTTGTTCCGCCAGCTGAAACTTTCCCGCAAGAAATTTATCACCCACGAGCAGATGGGCTCAGAGGTGATTTTCCCCCAGGCTTCACTTCGATTTTCCAACGAGCTTGATCTCCTCTGCGAAGAGATAGCACGTCATTTTCCGGCAAGCATTGATCGATTTCGGGCAATGGTTAAGGAAATTGATGCCTATGATCCCTTTGCCGAGGTGCCCTGGCAATCGGCTCGGAATTTTCTCCGTGATCGCCTTGCCGAGCCTCTGCTGGAGGACATGCTCCTGCTGCCTCTGATGGTGTACGGCAATGCTGAAGAGCATGACATGGATCTGGGGCAGTTTGCCATCATGTTTCGGGCACTCTTTCTGGAGGGCTTTTTTCGTCCGGAAGGAACGATTAAGGACCTGATCGACATGCTGTTGGAGCAGTATGCCCAATTCGGGGGGGAACTGCGCTTTCGTGCTTCTGTTGCTGCAATCATCAATAAAGATGATACGGTACAGGGGATTCGCTTGGAAAACGGCGAAGAGATCACCGCAGATGCGGTCCTGTCGACGGTGGGAATTCCAGGAACAGCTCAATTAAGCGGCTGGCCCCTGGACATTGACGAGTATATTGGTAGAATGACCTTTATGGAGACCATCTCCATGCTGCCGGAACTGCACCTGCCGCCGGAAAGGGCAGGGCGGACCATCCTGTTTTACAGCCTCAATGACGAGTTGAGGTATCATCGACCTGCCGAGCCCATTGATCCTTCCTGGGGTGTGATCTGCTTTCCGGATAATTTCCAGGGGCTTGAGCGTCAAAACGATGCACCGACCCAGGTTCGGGTGACCAATGCGGCCAATTATGACCTCTGGCAGCAGGCAGCGGCCGACAGGGAGCAGTACCGGCACCTTAAAGAAGCATGCGGGCGGCAGTCGGTAGCTGCGGTGAGTAAGATCCTTGGCAATTATACCCAGGGTGCGATCTTTCAGGACAGCTTCACGCCCATGACCATTGAGCGATTTACGGAAAAAAGGGGTGGAGCCGTGTACGGTAGCCCAATCAAGATTAAGAGCGGCAGAACCCCCTGGTCGAACCTCTTTATTGCGGGCACGGATCAGGGCTATCTGGGTATTGTCGGGGCCATGCTCAGTGGCGTGACTATTGTGAACCAGCATCTGTTGACCTGAACGGAGAATAGAATAATGGGTTGCAAAGGGACATTAACCTCTTGGGATGATGAAAAGGGATTCGGTTTTATTACCCCTGAAGGGGCCGGGAAACGAATTTTTGTCCACATTAAGTCCTTTACCAACCGCAGACAGCGACCTGAACTTCATCAGATAGTGAGTTATAGCTTGTCTTCGGATAATCAGGGCCGCCCTTGCGCAGTGCAGGTTGCCTTGCCTCATGAAAAACGTAAACTGAAGATGAAGAAAGGTACCTGCTCCTATACAATCGCTTTTTTCTTTCTTGCAGCTGTCACCTGTTCATTTTTTGCCGGAAAAATACCGCTTCT
>MTKS01000315.1 GCA_004028495.1 Candidatus Electrothrix marina | reverse complement strand
GAAGCCTCGCTTTCCTTTTTCTGGAAATATCGATCACTGGACCCCTGTTTCATCGCCCCCAGGGAACCCATACCCCGGTAGCCCTTGTACTTGCGGCCCTGGTAAAGAAAGGTCTCGCCCGGTGTTTCATCTGTACCGGCAAAGAGGGAGCCGATCATGACACAATCCGCACCGATGCCGATGGCCTTGCAGATATCACCGGAAAATTTAATACCGCCGTCGGCAATGATCGGTATTCCTCTTTTTCTCGCCACTTCGGTGGCATTTTGCAGAGCTGTCAGCTGGGGTACGCCGACACCGGCAACAATTCTGGTTGTACAGATGGAACCGGGGCCGACACCCACTTTCACTGCATTGGCTCCGGCATCAATCAGGGCTGCGGTACCCTCGGCCGTGGCAACATTACCGGCAATAACGGAAAGATCAGGCCAACCGGCCCGAATCTCGCGGACCGCCTGTAAAACTCCGGCTGAGTGGCCGTGGGCCGAATCCAGAACAATAACATCAACACCGGCAGCTACCAGAGCCTCGGTCCTGTCCGGCATGTCCGAGCCCACGCCGATCGCCGCGCCGACCAGCAGACGACCGCTGCCGTCCTTTGCGGATTGCGGATATTTCTTTATTTTTTCGATATCCTTGATGGTGATCAGACCCTTGAGTTTCTTCGCCTCATCAACCACCAGGAGTTTTTCAATGCGGTGCTCATGCAGCAGGGCCTTGCAATGATCGAGGCTGATCCCCTCGTGTACTGTGACCAGGTTTTTGCTGGTCATGACGTCGCTGACCCGTAATTCATTATTGGAAACAAAGCGGAGATCCCGATTGGTCACGATACCCACCAGTTTTCCTTCGCGCAGCACGGGCAGGCCGGAAATTTTATACATGGCCATGATCTCTTCCACTTCAGCAACGCTCTGCTGCTCAGTCACCGTGACAGGATCAATAATCATGCCGGACTCTGATTTCTTGACCCGTACCACCTCTCTGGCCTGATCGGAGATCGACATATTTTTATGAATAATCCCGATGCCGCCTGCTCTGGCCATCGCAATGGCTGTACGATGTTCCGTGACAGTATCCATGGCCGATGAAACCAAAGGGGCATTCAGGTAGATCGTATCTGTAAGTCGGGTAGCCAGGGAGACTTCTGACGGCAGCACTTCCGAATCTGACGGAACGAGCAGGACGTCATCAAAGGTATATGCCGGGGGGATGTCCTGGTCGAACATAGGGTAACTCCTTGTATGATATCTAAAATATTGTCCGGCGCAAGTGCTCCGGAATAATTTGTCGGATAGAGAACAGTGGGATGCATATTATCACTGATACACAGGAAAAGCAAATACCGGCGGATAAAAAGGTTCATTTTCCCTTTCCCGGATGTCGGAACCTGGAAAAGAAGGGCTGCGCATCTGTTGTTCAGTAATCTCTCAGTAATAATTCGGTAATTATTCAGTAGCCATAGAATGGCTAATCAGTACTGTCGGTCCTGGCAAGGGAACGAAGATAAAGAATCCAGCCGGTTCCGGGCAGAAGAAAGAGAAGAGCCAGCACCAGAACTATGGTGCGGGGATCTATTCCCATATCCATAGCCGCCCCGGTACACCAGGTGGATAAACTCAGCATCAGGGTCATGAGTGTCATTTCCGTGGAAAAAAGGCGGCCGCGAAATCGGTCCTCAACCCGGCGGTGGAGCAGGGTTGTACTGAACACCCACTGCACTGATCCCCCGAAATGGCCCCAGAAGACCCAGAAGGCGGCCAGCCACATATTCGGTGCCTGACTGAAGAGAAGGTAGGCAACGCAGGAAAGAAAAAAAGCTCCGCCGATGGCCTTGCGCATGGCCGAAATGCCGTCCCCGAAAAGACGCCAGGCGATAACTGGGCCGAGAGCCGCGCCCAGGCCGCGCATGGAAAAGAGGATTCCGCTCAGCCCCCCCTGTCCTCCTCCTCCTCCGTTTTCCTGAGCAAAAACCTGTTCTCCGAACACGGCCAGCATGACCAGGATTCCGCCGGAAAGGGCCCAGCCGCTTTTCACAGTGAGCAGGGCCAGCACCTTGGGGCGGGCCCGGATATAGGAAAAACCCTCCTGAAGATCATGCCAACCTGTGACACGGGCCAGGGAAAAATCTGCTGAATCTGTTGTCGGTCGTTTTGCCCTGTGAGGAATCAGAACGGTCAGCATGATTGAGGCTGAAACAAGAAAGCTGCAGCAATCAGCAATAATTGCCGCCTGCCAGCCGAAATGAGCAGTGAAAAAACCGCCCAGAGCGGCACCGAAGGCCAGCATGACCGACCAAGAGGCACCGGACAGACCGTTAACAATACTCAGCTCTTCACGGGAGCAGAGGTTGGGAACCGCAGCCTGACGGGCAGGATGATAAAAGGTCCAGATGGATTCCTGGATAAAGGCCAGCACATAGACCAGCCAGACATAATCACTGTCCCGGATCAGCAGATAGCCGAGCACCAGAACGGCCCGCATCAGGTCGCAGGTGACGAGGATTTTTTTGCGACTGAATTTA
>MTKS01000314.1 GCA_004028495.1 Candidatus Electrothrix marina | reverse complement strand
TGTCCGGCCCATTTGCCCGAGGTCGGCTCAAAGACAAGGGGTCTGAGTACACAGCCCGGCAGGTTCAGCCTGGACATGCTTTCCAATACCTGCGTCAGATCAATAAACGGAGCACCGATTAACTCAAAAGGCAGGGTGGTGCCCCGTCCTTCAGAGATATTGGTTCCTTCCCAGATCACTTGACCGGGATAAACAAGGGCTGTCAGCGGGCCGGGCATATTGGGCGAGGGGAAGACCCAAGGGAAGTCGGTGTCCGCAAAAAACATCTCCCGCTGCCAGCCCTGCATCCTGATGACCTCAAGCTCGGCATGAATCCCCATTTCCCGGTTGCAGAGCAGGGCCAGCTCGCCCATCGTAAGGCCGTGCCGCATGGGGATTTCATACAGACCGACAAAGGAACGAAATTCGCGTTTAAGTAGATTACCTTCTACAATATGACCACCCACCGGATTGGGACGATCCAGTACGACCACCTTTTTTCCGGTTTCCGCAGCCCGCTGGAGGCAGTACACTACGGTCCAGATAAAGGTATACACTCTGGTGCCCACATCCTGAAGATCGATAAGCAGGATATCGAAATGGTCAAACATGGCCCCGGTCGGCTTTCTCGTTTCTCCGTACAGGGAAAAGACCGGTAACCCGCTGGCTGCATCTGTGGCATTGCCGGATTCGATCATGTTATCCTGTTTTTCACTGAAAAAACCGTGTTGCGGAGAAAACAGGCAGGTCAGCTGGCCGGGAAAGGCCTGCATGATCAGGTCGCGGCTGTGGCGGAAATGGCGGTCTGTGGAGGCTTGATTGCAGAGTAGGGCGAGGCGTTTTCCTGCGAAGGAGGTTGGGGGATTTGCTACGAGGTGTTCTATGCCTATGGTTATCATAACTGAGCCTCTGTATCCATCTTCCGCAATTCCTTCAAAAACGCAGGCAGCAGCTCCGCTTCGGGCAACTTTTTGAATATTTCCCCTTTCTTAAAGATAATCCCGGTGCCATGCCCCCCGGCAATGCCGATATCCGCCTCTTTGGCCTCACCCGGCCCGTTAACCACGCAACCCATCACCGCAACCTTCAGATTGGACTGCATGGTCTGAAGAACCCGCTCCACTTCTTCAGCCAAGGAAAAAAGATCAATCCGAGTGCGCCCGCAGGTGGGGCAGGAAATCAGCTCTGGCCCACGTTCCCGGATACGCAGGGAGCGGAGTAATTCAAAGCCCACCCGTATCTCTTCCACCGGATCGCGGGTCAGGGAGATGCGGAAGGTGTCGCCGATACCCTCAAAAAGGAGAATGCCCAAGGCCACGCTGGATTTGACTGTCCCGGCAATCAGGCCACCCGCCTCGGTTACCCCGATATGGAGGGGATAATCGGTACGCCGGGACAACTCTCGATATCCGGCCACCGTAGTCAGGGTATCAGAAGATTTGATGGATATTTTGATCTCATCAAAACCCAATTTTTCAATGGCTGCCACATTATTCAAAGCGCTTTCAATAAGGGCCTGACAGTTTTCCGGGGTCGGATAGCCGTATTTTGCCAGCAGATCTTTTTCAATGGATCCAGAATTAACACCCACCCGAATGGGAGCTTTATGCCTCTTGGCCGCATCCACCACCCGAGCCAGTTTATCCGGTCCGCCGAGATTGCCCGGATTGATGCGAATGGCCTGCGCCCCCTGTTCCAGAGCCGCCACCGCCAAGCGGGAATCAAAATGAATATCCGCAATCAAGGGGATGGTTATCTGTTCCCGGATGCTCCGAATCGCTTGAGCAGCTTCCATATCCGGCACTGCCACCCGAATGATCTCGCAGCCTGCCTCTTTCAACCCCTTGATTTGGCGCACCGTGGCTGCCGCATCGCGGGTGTCGGTGTTGGTCATGGACTGGACAGTGATCGGGGCATCACCGCCCACCGGCGTGTCACCGATATATATCTTTTTGGTCTGTTTGCGTTGAATCATGGGAGGTTGCTATTATGCGGAAGAGGAAAAAAGCGTGTTGGCTGGCAGCCGTTATGCCGCCCTTATGATTGCTATGATTGTATACGGGCAAAAAGTGGAGCAAGTTCAAGAGCAATCCCGTCAATCACCTTGCTGATCAATATATCATCATGCCAAAGGTATTCCGGCTTACCATATTTTTTGTCGACCAGAGTGTATACCATTATGTACCCGCCGTCAGGATTAACAATCCAGTATTCCTTGACACCCTGTGCCTCATAAAGATGAAGTTTATCTGTCTCGTCCCTATAGGCGCTAGAAGGCGAGAGCACCTCAATCATCACATCAGGGGGACCAAGACAACCTTTGGCATCAATCTTGTCTGCATCACACACGATAGCTACGTCGGGCTGCACCACAGTCAGGACAGTCTCGTCTTCAGCCTGCTCAGCAGTTGTTTCCGGCAGGCGAACATCAAAGGGTGAAAGGAAAAGTTCACAGGGGCTGTCTGCCAAGGCCGCATAAAGAGCAACAGCAAGTTCCCGGACCATGCGCTGATGGGTGGTTCCCGGCGCAGGCGACATATTCCAGGGAACCCC
>MTKS01000313.1 GCA_004028495.1 Candidatus Electrothrix marina | reverse complement strand
AAATCAAGAGGAATACCAATGAGGAAAAAAACATTATTATTGACCCTGTTCATGTGCGCCCTGTCTGTTGCAGGTGCATGGGGAGAAAACGCCGGAGATGGAAGGCAGACACAAACGGACAGTCCTGTTGTCGGCACGGTCACTTTCCATCCGACAAAGGACGGCTATGCGCTGATTGATACAGCCGCCCTGAAAAAGCTCCTTGATACCGATCCCGAGGATCTGATCGTGGTGGATGCCCGTAACCCGGAGGAATACCAGGAAGTCCATATCAAAGACGCGATCAATGTTCCGCAGAAGAAGTTCAAGAAATATGCTGATCTTTTACCCGAAAAAAAATCCGCCCGGATTATCTTTTACTGCAACGGGATAAAATGCGGCAAAAGCAAAAAGGCGGCAAAGGCAGCTTTAAAAATGGGCTATACGCGAACCTTTGTCTATGCCGAGGGTATGCCGGTCTGGGAGGAAAAGGGGATGCCCATTTATGCCGGGCCGGATTATGAAAAGCGGATTGAGACGGACAAACTTTCTCCGGAGGAGCTGAACACGCTCATCCAAAGCAAGGCGGATACCTTTACGGTGGTTGATGTTCGCGACCCGGAGGAGTTTCGCAAAGGTCATATGCCCGGAGCGATCAATATTCCTTCACCGACCTTTGCTTCCCAATCCGAGGTACTGGATAAAAAAAAGCAAATCATTGTCTATTGCAGCGGCGGCGGCAGGAGCTATAACGCCTACCGCAAGCTGATGAAGCTGGGGTATAAGGACATTCGTCAGGCCCTGTTCTTTGATTGGCAGGAAGCGGGTTTGCCGGTGGAGAAGTCTGAGGAGTAGGATTTACTCCGTTCCTCCTGGAGGAAAAAAAGAGCCGGGGCAGATTCTGCTCCGGCTTTTTAGTTTGTAAAATCGAAGAGAGGGCTACTCGCTTTTTATTTCTTCAGCAACAGCATGTACACTGCTGGCAACCCTGATCCCCTCATGCTCCAACCCGTTCCACGAGGCGCATTTCGCGCAGTGGGATCATACAGGGCATCTTTCGGGTCTGTTTCGCCATTAAGCTCGTTGAGGTATTCTTGCAGATCTGTATACCCGTCGCGGTCATAATCAGTTGTTGCATCAGCGGTGGTCAGATTGCTGAAGTATTGCATCTCCCATGCATCGTTAATGCCGTCTCCATCGCTGTCTATCTCTTTGAAGCTGGCCGTTACCGTGCAGTCGGCAGAGGCAGGATCAATGGTGTAGGTATTCTCGCTCAGGGAGCCACCGCAGCCCTCCACCTGATCAAGCACATATTCTGTGGCTGGCGTAATCGTGAAGCTGACAGTAGCTCCGTGTTCAAGCAATTGCTGGGTGTCAGGACTGATACTGCCGCCTGTACCGGCTGAAGGAGTAATTATGTATTCATCGCAGGCATTGCCGATGCCGTCGTTGTCTGAATCTGCCTGCTCAGGATTATCTACCAGTGGGCAATTATCCTGTTCATCAATGATACCGTCATTATCGTTATCATCGTCACAGGCATCACCGATCCAATCTCCATCCACATCACTCTGGTCTGGATTAGGTATTAAAGGGCAGTTATCCTCCCAAGCTGGGATACCGTCTCCATCAATATCATCACAAGTACAAGTGCCATTAATCTGATTAAAAATACGAACCGATCCTGCATCAATACCGTTTTCGTCATCATCAGGAAAGGTGGCAAAAATAATACCGTCATCTATGGTTACCACACTGCCGAGAGACCAATATCCTTCGCTGCCGTTGTCGGGGACTGTTATCTTCTGCTGTTGTATCCAAACGGTCTCCAAATCGGGAGCAGGACACCAAGGGGCAAAGACATAAATTGACCCAGCAGGTTCCCCGCCTTCATCGGGGGCATAAGGCGCACCGACCACAATTGTATCCCCATCTACAGACACAGACCTGCCGAACGAACTTTCTGATGATTCGTCCGGTGTTAATTTCTGTCGATATACCCAGGCCGTACCCAAACGGCTAAAGAGATAGACCCCGCTATCCGAGTCACTACAGGTGCTTCCGAAATAACTTGTGCAGGGAGCACCGATTGCAATGGTATCCTCATGCAAAGAGACAGATAAACCAAAAGCATTGTCAGCTTCCCCAACAGGTCGGGTTATTTTCTGCTGCGGGTACCAAGTGTTACCGGAACGGGCATAGACATGGACACCATCTGACAAAGAGACAACAAGTGTATTTTTTTCCAAGACCAACATTGACTCAACCCAGCTAAAATTGTAATCACTCCCTGCATAAGCAACGATCTCTTGCTCAAAATTCCAAGTCCACACCGTCTCGCCCTGGTCGTTAACAACACTCGAACGCGTGAAGATATATACCAAAGATAACAGGTCAGGGGGCTCATACCGCTCTGCAGTGACAGCAAGAGTATCGCCTTCCACTACCACTGAAGTAAAACCGAAAAAATTAACAGCGGGATCATCAACGGAAACTTGCTGCTCCAGTACCCATTCATTTCCTGATCGCACAAAAATATAAACCGGTTTTTTATCAAG
>MTKS01000312.1 GCA_004028495.1 Candidatus Electrothrix marina | reverse complement strand
TTTGTGTGGTCCGGCTGAAGCAGTATAAGCACTTAAAAGAGGAAGACATACCGTACAAATACCGCGACCATGCCTGGTTCACCTGTTTTGCGCCTGCGGAACGACCGGAAATAGCTGTCACCGTTCTGGTTGAACATGGTCTGCACGGTGGTTCAGCGGCTGCTCCTATTGCCAAAGCTGTGCTGGAAAAATACTTTGGCCGACGCGGAAAAAAACCTGAGGAAACAAGTTCGGTGGTACTCTTTCATGATGAGCTTGCCGACGCTGGTCGTTCTTCTGAACCTCTACATTAAGCGGACACATGCTTCGATTCGACAGACGACTTGTTCATAATTTTGATTGGGTTATGGTGGTCCTCCTCCTCCTTATCTCAACCATGTCTCTTGCCAGCCTGTTCAGCGCGACGTGGAACGGAGGTCCCACCCCTTCCCCAATTTTTTATAAGCAGCTCTATTTTTTCCTCTTCGGCTACGCCTTCATCCTGATTCTTATCAGCATTGATTACAGTGAGCTTGAAATGCTCTCATATGTCGGCTACGGGGCAATCTGTCTTCTTTTACTGTACACAAATCTCTTTGTTGATTCCATTGCCGGAACGCAGCGCTGGATCAATCTCGGGTTCTTTCATCTTCAACCCTCGGAACCGGCCAAACTGGTCCTGGTGCTGGTACTGGCCAGCTGCTATTCCAGTAATGAATATGTGGAAAACGGCTATCGCCTGCGTGATATCGTCAGACCCGCAGTTATCACGGCGGTTCCTTTCACCCTGATTCTGATTCAACCGGATCTGGGAACAGCGCTTATGCTGGCAATTCTCTTTGTCTCCATGACCTTGTTCGCTCATTTACGGTGGTCAACCATAACACTGCTGGGAAGTACCGGAATCGGGTGTGCCGTGCTGGGCTGGCTCTACGGCCTTAAAGACTATCAACGGCGGCGCATCGAGACCTTTCTTAATCCGGAAAGCGATCCCATGAATCATGGGTACCAGATTAAGCAGTCTAAAATAGCGGTAGGCAGCGGGCAAGGATTCGGTAAAGGATTCATGGAGGGAACTCAGGGGCATCTGAACTTTCTGCCGGAACGCCACACAGATTTTGCCTTTGCCGTATGGTGCGAGGAACTGGGTTTTTTCGGATCCTTATTTTTTCTGGTCTGCTTTTTCTTCATGCTGTTCTGGGGAATCAACATTGCTTTAACAGCCAGAGATAAATTCGGTGTCTATCTCGCCTTTGGTTTGGTGATGCTTATTTTTTGGCAGACAGTGATCAATCTCTTTATGATAATGGGGATGCTGCCGGTGGTCGGAATTCCGCTGCCTCTGTTCAGCTACGGTGGTTCCTCCTTGTTGACAACCCTGGTGGCCATCGGCATCCTGATGAATATTCGGATGCGAAGATTTCAGGTGAGATAGAAGGAGGGGAGATCAGGCGTGTTCGGAAAAAACCAAAGCGGCACCGATGACCAAGGCTTCAGCGACTTTTTTACGCGCTCCGGTGAGCAGGCGCTGGATTGTTCCGCGTGATACGCCCATGCGCTCGCCGGCCTGTTCCTGGGTCAACCCTTCAAAATCGCAGAGCTTGAGCGCTTCCAGCTCATCACGGTACAGCATGATCTGGTCAAGCTTGCGCAACGGCAGACCGACCGGTTTAAAGGCCTGACCGCAAAAATCACCTTCACAGCATCGTTTTTTTTTAAGACGTGGAGACATGCTCTTCAGAAAAAAAGGAACAGGTTACAAAGAGGAGAGAGAATATCGTATTTTCTTCTTCTTTGCAACCTGTAACCGGGACAGCGACAATCCAGACAATCTGTCAGCCTGTTATCCGATTGATACTCCCCGAATGGATATCAATTATGGCAGGTACCGGCCCCTTTACATGTCTGCTCAGCCCGCATGACAGGGAAGTCTCCCTGAACCAGACCGTCTACCGCCTCCTGGACATTTTTCAAGCTGTTTTTTGCAGCATAGTATACGTCGATATTGACCTCGGCAAATGCCTGCATAGGACGAGCCCCCATGCCGCCGACAACAATCGCCTGCACTCCCTGATCTTTTAACAACAGGACAGGTTCCATACAGCCCCCGGCACCGTGTTCAACATTGGAAACAGTATCGACAGAGGCGATTTTTCCCTCTTGGATATTTATCAGCGTGAAAAGATCACAATGGCCGAAATGTTCGGAAATCGCTGCATCAAGGCCGCCCGGGGTATTCGACGGAACGGCAAGAAAAAGTGATGAACTCATTTGAATGTATCTCCAGTCAAAATTTTATTGTATAAATCGTAGCGTGTTGCATTAACATTATGACCGCGTAGCGAGCAGATGTTCAAGCGGTTCAGTATACCGTTTCCATGCGGCACTCAGCGGAACGGATCATGATGTGTGTATATGCACAATTGATAATTATTTTCCTCTCTGCTGTCAATAAAAAAAATGGACAAAGCTGATTCTGAAAAAAGGCCGCAATGCATAGACAAGGGAGGAACAATAGAGTAAATTGAGCTGTTGCATTGGATTCAATGAAAAAATCCGA
>MTKS01000311.1 GCA_004028495.1 Candidatus Electrothrix marina | reverse complement strand
TTTTTTCCCGCCCCTCTCCGGTAAAGGCACCTTCCACAAAAAAGATATTATATTGCTGCAGGATTTTATGGGACCAGAAAGCACGTAATCCGATAGCATCAGTTTCTGTAATAAAAGGATGATACAGCCAGGAAACATCATCAGTCCTGTGTCCCAGCAGTTTGACCAGATCAGACTGCAGAATTTTCAGTCGGGATACCGCAGTATTTCGGTCTTCGGTCCAAAACAGGTAATATTTGTTCAGTTCAGCAAAAGAACCGGCTACTTCCGAAGAAACATTGCCGTCCTGAAAATGCATGATGCGTGCCGCTGCCGGGCTGAAGCCTGAACTGATTTCTTCGACAGGTTCTTCGGCCAGATGTTTCTGCAGCAGATGAATATACTCGACACTGAAGGCGGCATAATCGGCAAACAGATCATTCGCGGTGTTTGCATTTACCTTGCTGATCGAATGAGCCAGACGATTTTCCAGGGGCTGCTGAAGAACAGTCTCAAAGCTTTTACAGTACCGTTTCTTCAGCTCCTGTTCAGTACTGATCGCATGGCCGAAGTGAATATTTGACAAGGTATGGGATTGGTTCACCCCCTCCAGTTTTATTATCTCCCGCCGTAATTTTTCCATTTCCAGGACAGCTGCATTGAATTCCTCCGGATCGGCCGACCTCTCTAAAGGAAAATACATCGTTTCAGTCAGTTCTTCAGCCTTGCTCAGACTGTTCTGATTGTTTATAAAGGAGATTGCCACCAGACCGGCCCAGAAAAGGCAGAACAGCCACCAGCTCATCAGGCCCAGACTCTTGGTCATTCTCCGCCAGAGCATGAATTCTTTAACAGGTTCGAGTCGTTCCCGGCCGTCGGCAAGAATTCGGGAGAAAAGCTCCGCCAGAAAAAAGGTACGCCCCCCCTCTGAAATTTTTATTTCCCGCCCGGACGGATCAACAGAAAGCGGTGCCCGTCCGCTGCCGAAATAAATACCGGCAAGATACGGTGTTTCCTGAAATCGGTTTTCTGAAAAAACAGGTTCAAGAAAACTGCTCAATCCGTTGTTCAGCTGCTCGAAATTTTCCGGAAAGACCAGCAGGTCAGGTTGGTACTTTTTTCTGTCCAGCACATATTCCTGCCTGATTTCGCGGAGCCGCTCCCCGGTCTCCAGCATAACCTCATTCAGCATCTCCCGCCAGAAGGGATTGCCTCTGCGGTTCCAGTACCCCATCACCTGTTGGTGGTCGGACGGGGCGACACTGTCGGCAAACCCGACAAATCCGGGAACCAGATCCATCTTGGTGACAATTACACGGACCGGAATTCTGTAGCCGATTGTCCGCATCAGGTTGTCGATACGGTTGCGCAGGAGCTGCGCCTGTTTTTTCAGCAGATCAGCAGCCGCTTCCCGGATGACATCAGCGCCTATAAATAAGAGTATACCGCTGAGCGGTTCTCTTTTTCTGTATTTAGCCAACAGGCCGAGAAAACGTTTCCATTCCTCCTGATCACCGGTTCCCTCCACAGGGACGGCATATCGACCGGCAGCGTCCAGCACAACCGCCTTGTTCAGAAACCACCAGTCGCAGTTTCTTGTCGCCGAGGTCTGAGCATTCTGTCCTGTCCCGCTAACTGAGGCGGCCAGTGCGAAATTACTTATTGCCGTTGTTTTCCCCGTGCCGGTTGCTCCGATGGCCAGGTACCAAGGGAGCACATATACAGGATTACCCCTGCTCCGCAGGTGAGAATCACGCAGCAGGGCAAGATTGGCATGCCAGCTTTTTTCCAGTTCTCTGACCTGCAGCAGATCCGGGGCATCCCCCTCATCAAGTATTTGTTCCTGTTCAACAATCTGCTCGACCAGTTTTTTTCCCCTGCGCCGGGCCAGATATTTTTTCAGAAACAGGATAAAGAAAAAACAGGCGATAATACCGGCGCCCACAGTCAAGCCGAGCCATCTCGGCCAGTCCCGATAAGTAACTCCCAAGCCGGCGACAATCAGAGCCGCCAGAACAACGAAAAGGAAAAGAAGGACCCAGAAAATTTTTTTCAGCATTCCGCTCACTCGCCTCTATCCTCCCAAAACTGACCGCATGTGTATGTCAAGACGATAAAAACAGATAAAATAAATGCCGATAAGAATCGACAGGGGCAGCAGGAACAAGGCAGCTGTTCGTAATGCATATATCTTCGGGGGTCTGTACCCGTATTTGTCGTTACCGCTGCGGTAACCGGCAGGAAACAGTTTGTCTGAAGGTGCCGAATCGCCGTGTAATCTGCTGTTCAGTTCCGACCGCCGTTCTTCCAGTGCAGCTGTATCTCCGTAAAGACGGCCATGAAAGCCGAGAGCAAGACAGTAGGCAAAAATTTCTAAAAGCTGTGTATCCTGCCGATCAACGGCATCAAGGCGATTATAAAACTCATCGCCGCCGTTATTAATGCCGAAAAGAAGGCGTTGCAGCTGATAGGTGGGCCAATCCTGAGTGAACGGGAGATCGGAACAGAGTATCGCCTCATCAATCCATATGATAACGGCGAACAGAGCCTCCTCAAACTGCTGCTGGTCATATTTGCGTTCCCTGCCGCATTGCCGGGC
>MTKS01000310.1 GCA_004028495.1 Candidatus Electrothrix marina | reverse complement strand
GCCGTTTTCAGATCCTGTTCTCTGGTGCAGGGCAGGGGGGTGCCGAATTTTTTCAGATCAAGCTCCAGCCGCTGAAACCATTTTTCGTAACCGCGCACCTCGTGCAGCTGGACAGAGCAGACCGGCAGGTCGGTTTCTCCGTTCAGCTCGGAAAGGATAAGCGTGGCAACGGTCTTTTTATCCTTATTCAGGATGCGGAGCTGCCGTGTTGTTCGGGAAAAACTGCTTTGCAGAAGCAGGGTTCGCATCTCCAAAACAGGGGCGAGTTTTCGTTTCAGGGCCGAGTCGGGCAAATGCCGGCAAAACCCCGGTGCTTCACCGGAGATCGGCAAGGAAGGGACAATTTCATGACCGATCAGGTCGGTCAGGAAGAGCCTGTCGCCCTGTCGGAAGCAGAGAAGGCCGTCGGAGTACAGACGCCAGTCAAAGCTGTCGTAAAAACTCAGGGAAGTGGTCTGCGGAGGAGCATCCTGGACAGTATATTTTTTTTCCAGTTCATCCGCCAGCTCCTGAAGAGCGGAAGTGTCGGGAAGTTGCCTGGAAAGCTGTGCAAGAGGTTTCATATAAGAGGAATCCTGTTCTGTGGTTTCAGGGTGCCGAAGCAGGGTGCTGATGCTGTGAATACGGTACAATCAACTCAAAAGTATAAAAGAAAAATGACCGGAGAGGCAAGTAAAACCTGAACAGCAATACCTCTGTTTCAAAACCTTGCTGTCAGCTTTTTTAAGGCCCCGGCAATATCTTCCCAAGAGTTGTCAAGACCCTTTCTTGTGTTTTTCCAAGCCTTTTCGCTGGCCTCGCCAAGCGTTTGAATCGTCGACATGATTTCTTTTTCGCCCTGCTTTTCGATCTTTTTGAACTCCTTTAATACGTCGTTTTTATTCTGTCCGACCAATATTTTGGTTTTTGCCTTGAGTTCATCAATATTTTTCATGAGGCCTTCCAGTTCTTCCTTCACCTGCTCAAGACGTGCTCCTTTACGCCATCCCGGTGACAGGCAGTCATCCCGCCAGCAACAGTTGACCTGATTACAGGAGTCTTGTCCGGTCCGGAAACAGGGAAAATTGTTCTCTGCAACTTGGATCGCCTGAATCAACTCTCTTTTTTTCAGATTATCGCTGTCCAGACCGAGTTCTTCCGCTTTCTGTCTGATTCGTTTCATTTTCATAATATCACTCCGCTGGAAATTTTGATTTATCTCAACACGACGATATCAAAGATACTCTAAAAGTTCGGTACTGGGTAGCTGCTATTCCGACACACCTGAAAAACGCAATATGTATAGCGCAACCTTAATTCAGGAGTCCGCTACATATTGTATGCCGGTGCGGGCGACTCCGGGCATCGCTTGTCCTGCAGTTGAGAAAAAAATATCGCGCCATTATAACAAGCAGATAAGGTTTGCTGAAACCCTTTGTAACCACAATGAAATATTCATCTCCCGACCAACACCGCCACCCTGCATAAAAAAATTATTTGAATGGCATTCGAGCCCTTTTTCCTGTATATTTTCTGTTCTTAACATTTATTCTTTGGAGAAGTTAAATTCGTTTCCGCCGTGCAGGCAGGCATTCTCCTTGTGACACGAAAAAATTTCTGTTTTATTTCAGCAGGATGGATAATAAAAAAGGTGGTACTTTGAAGAAAGAGATCGGAAAACAGAAAGAAAACAGATCAACGCGGCGGGATGAAAAAGGTTTCACCCTGATTGAGCTGATGGTGGTCATTGTGATCCTCGGTATTCTTGCCGGGATGATCGTGCCTAAGATCATGGATCGACCGGAAGAGGCCCGGCGCACCAAGGCCGAAATTGATATCGGAGCACTCAGCCAGGCCCTGAAGATGTACAAACTGGATAACGGCAAATACCCGACCAGTGATCAGGGATTACAGGCCTTGATTGAACCTCCTTCATCCGGTCAGTTGGCCAAAAAATGGCGTAACGGCGGCTATCTGGACAAGGCTGCGGTACCCAAAGATCCTTGGGACAACGACTTTATCTACATCAGCCCGGGCCAGCACGGTGATTTCGATCTTATGTCCTACGGGCCGGATAACGAACCCGGCGGCGAAGACATGGATGCGGACATAAACAGTTGGGAGCAGTAAGGGATTCAACAGGAAATACCTCGGCAGGCGATGCAGGGGCGAACCCCTGTGTTTGCCCTTGCATACCGGGCAAGCCCCTATGATCCTGGATCGAAAAAAATACAGGACGAGTATTATAAGAGACAGGATGTACACCGGGACCGACCAAAAGGGTTTTACGCTTATTGAGCTGATCATTGTTATGGTGCTGATCTCCCTGACAACCTCTTTTGCTCTTCCCAGAATCCAGGCCAACCTCTATACCAATGAACTCAGCGCGACAGCACAGCGCTTTGTCGGCTTGGTTACCCAGGCAGGTCAGGAGGCCAGGGCCAAGCATGTTGCTTTCACCCTTCGCTTTGATGCCGAAGCAAATGCCTTTCTTGCGATGCCTGTCACTTCCGGGCCGGAGACTGAGGAAAAAAAAAATAAGGCCTAATCTGCGGGCAAAGCTTGATGACTCTGTCACCCTGGCGGGAATAGAGACCCGAGGC
>MTKS01000309.1 GCA_004028495.1 Candidatus Electrothrix marina | reverse complement strand
GGCGCCTCGGCAGACAGGGCAGCGATCCTGCTCTGTGATCTGGCGGAGGTCACCCGCAGCAACCGGGGTGAAATCCCTGCCCGGATTAACACCGGTCAGGTGATGTCCTTTTTCATTGGCCCCGGCAACCGCATTGATCATGGTCATGACTTCCTGATCCGCGACCAGCTTGATGGGGATATCAACCGGTCCGATATAGCCCACAGGCAGTTTGGTCAGCTTCCAGACCGTATCATCATCAGCCAATTCAACCTCAGCGGCATCAAGCAGGTTTTTCAGTTTCACGGATTGTACCTCGCGGTCCCCGCGCACCAGTACTGCCACCGGTTCGTTGTCGGCAAGGAAGATCATGGTTTTAATGACATCCCTGGGCGTAACCTGAAGAAATTCCGCCACCCGATCCACCTTTTTCATACCCGGTGTTTCGACTTTTATGCAGTCCTGTACTTCGTTTGCCGGGCCGTCTGCCGTTTCAGACTCAGGCTCAGTGAGAACCACCTTGGCTTTTTCTACATTGGCAGCGTATTCGCATTCCCGACAAATGACTAGGGTGTCTTCTCCTGTGTCAGCCAGCACCATGAATTCATGAGAAAAAGATCCTCCTATACTGCCTGGGTCCGCTTCAACGGCACGGAACTCAAGTCCGCAGCGTTGAAAAATACGGGTGTACGCATCGCGCATGGTCTGGTAACTTTGATTGGCCGCTTCATCGCTGACGTCAAAGGAGTAGGCATCCTTCATGATAAACTCACGTCCGCGCATCAGGCCGAAGCGGGGACGGATCTCGTCGCGGAACTTGGTCTGAATCTGATACAGATTGACCGGAAGCTGGCGGTACGAATGCAGCTCGCGGCGGGCGATATCGGTAATAACCTCTTCATGGGTGGGGCCGAGACAGTACTCTCGATTATGTCGATCCCGGAAGCGAAGCAGCTCCGGCCCGTATTTTTCCCATCGCCCTGATTCCTGCCAGAGGTCGGCAGGCTGGACCATGGGCATGAGCAGTTCCTGGGCGCCGGATCGGTTCATCTCCTCGCGGACAATGGCCTCCACCTTTCTGATTGCTGCCAGCCCGAGGGGAAGATAGGTGTACAGGCCTGAAGTCAGCTTGCGAATACAACCGGCCCGCAGCAGCAGCTGATGACTAATAACTTCGGCTTCGGCCGGTATTTCTTTGGCCGTGCGGATGAGCATCTGAGAATAACGCATAATAGAGTAGCTTTATCTGATGGTTAGATTGTTTAATGGTAGAAAGAGAACCGGTCCGCCCGCAAGGAGTGTCGGACCTGAAGCTTGTGTTATGTACGGGGTTATGTACGGTTACGTACGATGCGAATTCAAGTCGGTTCTGTCAGGCCGGGAACAAACAGCCGGAAAGAGCTTGAAAACATCATTCAGCTGAACAGGTTACGTTCTCTCCCTCAAAATACCACAGAACCTTCTGAATGACAATGGACTTCGGCGCAAGGGTTTGTTCCTGTCGCGCGGATTTTTTGAAGAAGCATCTTGTGAAGGCAAAACAGGTTCTCTGTTTGACTTCGTTTCAACTCTTTTGATATTATAAGGATAATGCATGCTTCCCGTTGTATTTTTTGAAAAAATTGATCAGGAGAACAGGCATTGATTATTCACCGTTGTGGAAAAGTGAAGTTACGCAGTCATGTTATGCTGTTGTGGACATGTCTGACCTGTATTCTTCTGGCAACAATTTATTTCGTGTTCACCCTGCTCATTTATCATCATTGTCAGAAGCAGGCCCGGGAACGGATTAAGCAGGGGCTTTTTACCCTGGAGCAAAGGTTGAAAGAGGGGCCGGGTGATTTTTCTCAAGGTTTCCTTGCGGAACGAATCACTTCGGAACTTTTGGATCATATTGCCCATGAGAGCGGGTGTGATATTTATCTGCATACGGGATCTGCAGGCAGTCTTGCCGCCGGTGGTACGCCCTTGTCTGTCGAGGATTATCCTGCGGACCATTTGCCGGTATTGGGCACCGGGGTTGAGCAATGGCAGGTTCGACAAATCAGTGATGAACATAATATCATTTACGGAGGGCGGCTTCTTTTACAGGGAAAGGAGCGGGAAAAGGGGTATGCCGTGCTGTTGTTTGTCCTGTCTCTGGATTTTGTCCGCCAGGGTGTCACTGTGCTCGGCGAAGCCCTTGTTATTGTTTTTGTCATAGTCTTCCTGTTGTTTTTTCCTGTTGCGGCATTTTTTTTTCGCTATTCCGTGACCCTCCCTGTGGATCGCCTGATAGCCGCGATGAACTCCTTTGATACAGGACACAATCCTCCGCTTGATGAAGAGGTGGGCACTGTTGAATTTTCTTCCCTGGCCTCTGCCTTTAACCGGATGGTGAGGGTGTTGCGCCATCATGATCAACAGGTTAACATCCTGTCCACAGCGGTTGAACAGAGTCCCACTGCTGTTGTAATTACGGATCTTGAAGGGAGGATTGAATATGTTAACTCCAAAATGGAGCAGTTGACCGGTTACACGGCTGAAGAACTGAAAGGGCGTTCGACCAGTGTTTTTCAATCAGGAGATACTCCGGATGAAAAATATGACGAGCTTTGGCGGACCGTTA
>MTKS01000308.1 GCA_004028495.1 Candidatus Electrothrix marina | reverse complement strand
AACTCATCAACGGGGCACAGGATTGCGTCAACTTCTGCAAGCGGGAAACCTTACTTCTTTTCCACCGGGAAATCCTCGGCTTTCCATTGTCTCCAGCCCCCTTCAAGAACATAAACATCGGTAAAACTTTTCGATACGAACCTGCGTGCCAAACTGGCACTGCTTCTTTCGTTCGGTCATGAGCAGTAGAGGACTAATTTATTGTCCTTCGGCAAAGAAGCCGACCATTCATCAAAATTATCCCATGTTGCCCGTACGGCACCGGGAATTTTAACTTCGCTGCTGCTCCACCCTCTTTCAGATCGTACATCCAGGATGGATATATTTTCGGCATTGAGATTTCCCTTCAACTCTTCAGCGCTCATAAATTGAACGTCATCAGCAGCAATCAGCGATGTCGCACTGAAAAGAAGACAGGCAAAGAGCAGCCCTAGCGTTTTCTTCATAATATACCTCCCTTATTACAGTAGTAATACCTTATAGTGTCCGGCAGCGGCTCCCTGTTGCGTCCTTAAAAATTATTGCAGTCCGCATGCTCGCCTCTGTTTGCGTTTGCATCAGGTTTTTTTCCAGCCATCAATGGAGCAGTCGCAGAAAACCAAAATTTATGTTGTTAACCTATCAATAAATATAACTTCATCCTGTATTCGTTAACACTGTACAGTTTTCTACATACCGTGTACAGTTTTTTTTACATTAAAACTTTAATTCATTTTGAATAATTGCAATAAAGTGGCACCAGGTGTCTCTAAAAGAGAGAAAGAAAAACTCTCTTTGCCGGATCTCTTTGAGGTCTCATCAATCGACGCGGAAAATTTTACCCGCACATTACCGGAGAAAGATGCATCTCACAAGATCAAGGAACTAACGCGGGCTTTGCCCGCAACCCAATGACCGTAGAAGTAGAGCCGTTCCTCATGTAGAATGAAAGTAGCGAATAACTTTCAGGATATAAGGAGGAACGACTCATGAAAGCATTTATAGACAGGTTTTCCGATTCAGTCAAGGGCGTGCTTTCAGGATTTGATCGCATCGTTTTCAAAGGGTTAATTCTTCCCTTGATGTCAGCCTCCGAAGTAATGAGCTTTCCTGGCAGCAAAGCTGTAGAGTATAAAACGAAAAGTCAGTGAACTCGCTCAAAATATTAGCGGAAGAGCATCCATAATCTACGGTCACAACAAAGCATGAGAATTGACGGGTAATCAGGACGAATTAACCATTATTTTTATATAAACAGCTTGTTGTCGGGAGGTCAGGCTGTAGATAAAGCGGAGGTGCCTGCTGTCTTCCGGGCCGTGACGGACAGGGCTGTTTTGGTCTCTCCGCAGGAGAAGACAAGATTTTCTTGTCATTTTTTGATAAATGAACAATAGTTATCCTGTATTGAAACAGTAACGGATTAGTTTTTCGTTCTGTTTTATAGGTCTCACCGGAGAACGTTTCCCCTTTGCCCGGCGGAAAGGGTGAGCCGGTCACCTCACGCATAAGCATGGCCTTATGGTTATGCCTTATGGTTATCAATTTTGACGGAGAAGAATATGACACAGCATAGACAGCAGTTTGATCAAGGGAGAGATAATGGCAGGAGGAACTTGTCCCGGCCCGCAAAGGTCTGTTGGGTTACCTTTCTGTCCGTAGGATTATGTTTCGCCCAGCTTTCTCCGGTTTTTGCCCGCCATCCTTTTAACAGTCCTGTGGTACCGGGTTATACGTCGCCTCGTGCAGCTCGTCCATCAGCACCGGTTCGTCGAACTGTTTTGCCAGGCCCTCGGGTTCGTCCGATAGTTCGTCCACCTGTGGTGGTACGGCGGCCTGTGCCCGTAAGAAGAGTGTTGCGAGCCCTGCCTTTGGGATATGCAGCAATCATGTTGGCCAACAGCCTGTATTACTATCATGGAGGAAGTTTTTATCGCCAAGATCCGGGAGGGTATATTATTGTTGATGCTCCTGTCGGAGCAGTGGTCCCGGCTCTGCCTGCCGATTACAGCTTTCTCCTTATCGACGGGGTACGATATTATACCCATGCAGGAAGTTACTATCTGCAAGTCCCTGAGGGCTATCAGGTTGTGCCGGATCCGAGAAGGACTGTGCCGCAATCGGTTGCCAGTAATAAGATTGTTGTGACCTCAAATATGCTCAATGTGCGCTCCGGTCCCGGCCTTGAATATTATGTAGCAAACAGAGTGAATTATGGAGATATCCTGCTGGTTCTCCAGAGGAATGCGGATTGGGTGTATGTACAGCTGCCCGATAACAGCCGCGGTTGGGTTATGACGCGATTTACAGCACCGGCGGGTCAACGTGCCGACGGGTAGACCCCGCGTATCATTCAGTTTATATTGGATTTTTTAGCGCGATCTGTGGCGTGCACGGCAGGGGATGAGATCGAATTCATCTTCTGCCATTTTTATTAATGAATTTTGTTCCCGGTAGTTTTATGCGGGACGAACCCAACTCAGACGGAGCCCGACATAATGGAGAAACGGTCCTGCGATTTTATTATCTTCGGTATTATGGGTGATCTGGCCCAGCGTAAGCTCCTGCCTTCACTCTATCAGCTGGAGAAAGCAGGCATGCTCAACTACGATAC
>MTKS01000307.1 GCA_004028495.1 Candidatus Electrothrix marina | reverse complement strand
TTTGGTTTGTTGTGGTAGTAAAGCAGGGGCTTATCCACGGATTCACCCACCGCTTTCAATCCGGCAAAATGAATGACCGCTGTGGCATCGGCATTCTGGCGGAACACCGTGTCCAGGGCATCGGCATCAAGCAGATCAACCTGAAAGAACCCAAGCTTTTTACCGGTGAGTTTCTCCACCCGCCGTAAGCCTTCCCGCCCCGAGTTGCAGAGATTATCAATAACGGTCACTTCATGACCGCTATTCAGCAGTTCCAGGCAGGTGTGACTGCCTATATATCCGGCTCCGCCGGTAACAATAATATGCATGAATTTCTCCACAAATCTTCCGCCCACCGTTGAAACGATGGGCTATGATCGTTCGTCCCTTCAGGACGAGGTTTCCCAGAAGGACATTCGCCAACCCCGTATAAAGATCTATAACAAAGATTCCAACCGACTTCAAACGAAACAATCAGCATACATTACCTCGGTCCAACGCTTCCGGGAGAAGCAAAAAAGAAAACCTCCGCCCCGCTCTTCCCACCTTAATCCCCTTGCTATTTCCGAAGTCATACGATAACATCGCAGGTTACATACTCAACAAATATTCTCTACATTTTATCCGCTCATGAACGAAAAAATATCCCCGCAGTCATTGAAAGGCTGCAAACCGGAAATTGATTACCCCTGTGTCTGGCAATACAAAGTTATCGGCATGGAACGTCAAGCCGTACAAGCAGCCCTTTCCGAACAACTTGGAGATGCCCCCTACTCGCTCTCCGAATCCCGCACCTCCAAGCAAGGAAAATATATCAGCCTCAACCTGGAATTGACCGTGCATAATGAGGAGCAGCGACTCCATCTGTACAGTGCCCTGACAGCCGATCCCTCTATCAAGCTGGTCCTATGAACAAGGCTGTACAGAATGCCCTTGAAGAAGCCGCGCCTACCTTTGATTCCAAGCTCATTCCCGTCATGCGGGAGGCTATCACCACGGTGCAGATGATTCTTTTCCAGCGCCTGAAAGACAGTATTTTCCAGCGATCTTCGGAAGGTTCAGAATATTCGGGACAATCGGAAGAAGACAACATTCGTCTGGCCGGAGCCGTTGTTAATAATCTTTACGGCAGCGACGCGCTTGATCCCCAAGTCAACCTCTTTGCTCGTAATCATCGGGAGCTTATTGAAGAGGAATTACGCGGACTCCGTAACCAGATAACAGAACTGATCCCCCATATCACGGACAGCCTGCGCATGCAGACCCTCTGCGATAATCATGAGGGGATTCATTCCATTCCCTGCCTGCTGCTTGCCAAGGAATTGGGCTTATTGGACGAAGAGCGGGAACTCCCCCTTCCCTCCACCTTTATGCTGGCAGTCCGAAAGCTTGGAGCAGAGTCCGGCCTCGTCAAACCCATGACAAGTGCTCCGCAGCCGCTGACCGAACAAGAGACAGAGGAGTAAGCAGATGGAGGTCATTCTTGCCCGACCGCGCGGATTCTGCGCAGGTGTCAACAGAGCCATCAACGTGGTGAATAAGGCGTTGGAGGTCTATAAGCCACCGGTGTATGTCCTGCATGAAATCGTCCATAACACCCATGTGATCAGGGAACTGGAAAAAAAAGGGGCTGTTTTTGTTGAGCAGCTTGAGGATATTCCCGGTGGTTCGATAGCCATTTTCAGTGCCCACGGGGTTTCCCAGGCCATCAAAGAGCAGGCGAAGAATCTGGGCCTCCGGGCCATCAACGCAACCTGCCCCTTGGTCTCCAAGGTCCATCGTCGCGTCAGCCGCTTAAATAAAATAAATTATGATGTTGTGGTGATCGGCCATAAAGGGCATCCGGAGGTCGAAGGAACCTGTGGCCATGCCTCCGGCTCGGTGCATGTAGTCTCCTCACCGGAAGAGGTGCAGTCCCTTCAGGTCAACAACCCAAGCCGAGTAGGCTACGTAACACAAACCACGCTCAGTATTGATGATACCGCAAAAATGCTGACGGCCCTGCGAAGACAATTTCCAAATATTAGCGAGCCTTCCCGAACAGATATCTGCTTTGCCACCAGCAATCGACAGGCCGCTGTCCGAGAACTCAGCGAATCAGTCGATCTTATCCTCGTTGTCGGATCAAAGAACAGCTCGAATTCAAATCGGTTGCGTGAGGTTGCGCAAAAAAATCATATCCCGGCTTACCTTATTGACCATGCGGAAGAAATAGACGGAGAATGGCTGAATAATGCTCAAAGAATAGGCATAACAGCCGGGGCATCGGCACCTGAATACCTTGTCACAAAGCTGGTAGCTTGGCTGCGCGAAAAATACGAAGTGCAAAAGGTGCAGGAAATGAGTGGGGTAGATGAAATAATCTGTTTTCAGTTACCTGATATATAATGAGCAACAAAGTATACTCAGGGTGTTACCCTGAGCTGATATTTTTGAACCGTTGAACCCTTTCAGGGTTCTTCATCAGTACAGAGCCCCCCCACTCTGAAGGGGCGGAACACATCAGCCCGGAGCAACACTCCGGGCGGTTGACGATGTTCAAATTACCCCGGCCCCGAGTATAAAGGATCAGTGTATGGAATTTCAGCCTAAAATGAATACCCCATAGTTATATATGCTGAGGACTGGTCACTCTCAACCTCCTGATCAATCTGT
>MTKS01000306.1 GCA_004028495.1 Candidatus Electrothrix marina | reverse complement strand
CAACTCCCGCGATGCCAAATCCGCCCAAATTTTCACCCTTGCCCATGAGCTGGTTCATCTCTGGATCGGACAGAGCGGGGTTTCTAATCCGCTGCTGAACAAAGAAAAAAAAGGCAAACGCGGAAAGAAGGTGGAAACCTTCTGCAACAGGACGGCTGCGGAGGTGCTGGTACCTGAAGCGCAGTTTCTGGCTGATTGGAACAGCGAGATTCCGGCACAGGAAAATATTGCCCTGCTTGCTCAACAGTACAGGGTTAGTCAGCTGGTTATTGCCCGGCGCGGATATGATCTGAACGTGTTGGACTATGATACGTTGCAGAATTTTTATTGGCAGGCTGTCCACTATGACCAAAAGAAGAAAAATAAACTATCTGAGAGTCCAGGCGGCCCAAAATCTGACACCATGCGCAAGTTCAGAAACGGCAGCCTGTTTTCCCAAGCTGTGGCGGCTGCGGCCCTTGAAGGAAGACTGCTGTTGCGGGATGCCGGTTCTCTGCTGGGGGTCAAACCGGCTGGCCTGAAACAATATGCGGACTTTCTGACAGGAAAATAATATGGATTACTGTCTGGACAGCAACGTATTTATTCAGGCCAAAAATGCTCACTACCATTTTTCTATCTGCCCCGGTTTCTGGGACTGGCTTGTCTTTCGGGTCGGGACAGTGGGTTCTATTAATCCTGTTTTTGAAGAGTTGCGGAACGGCAACGATGAATTGAAAGATTGGGCTGAAGAGATAAAAGGCTCTCATTTCTTTGCCGATGTGACGGAACCTGCTGTTCAGGAAATATTCAGCTTAATTGCCAGTTATGCCGTGGAGAATTACAAACCGCATGTAGCCGATGAATTTCTTTCAGGGGCCGACCCTTGGCTGATAGCTTTTGCCAAAGTCAACGGCTGTATTACGGTAACCCATGAGGCACATACAACCCGGTGGCAAAGAGAAAGATTCTTATCCCCAATATCTGCGAAGTATTTGAAGTCGATTATACAGACTGTTTCACCATGCTGAGAAATCTGAACGTTCGCTTTGTTCTGGAAGAAAGCCAGAGCGAAGAATGATTTTTTCCGCGTGTCCCTTCCCTGCCTGAAGGTCTCTCTCCTCACATTGACAGATAGCCTTTTTTCACGGCTGTGCTGTTCTTCAAAAAAAAGAAAACTGAGAAGTACCCCGGAAAGAATTTTCGGGTGGTTTGTGCTTGGCTCTGCTGGGACAGATATACCGAAAATTCGTTTGTCTGCTGGGAATAGTGCTGGGGAAATAAAAAGTTGCTTTCGTGTTGGCTGGCTTAACTTGCTGTTTTTACTTGGTGGGCGAGGCGGGATTCGAACCCGCGACCTTCGGCTTCGGAGGCCGACACTCTATCCAGCTGAGCTACCCGCCCGTGTGTTTCGGTAAGAAATGCTGTCAAGGTAAGGAAGCATAAGAATCAATACACAACCTCTAGCATTCAGGGATCCAATATAGTATTATTGTTTTGTGTCTGTAAATAAAAAAAGTTATATCGGTTCAGAAAACTGAGCTACTTCATTTCGTGACTTCCTCAAAGAGGGCTCAAGCAACTTTTTCAAAGTTGGAGCTGTGAAGCTGTTGTTGCCCTTTCAAGTTGTATTATGCATAAAAAAAACTTTATCGAACCGGCTGCAGTCACTGCTGCGCTCCTGCTGATCACCGGTATTCTCTGGCTCACCGATGCTGATCGATTTATCACCTCTCTTGTTCCGCGTGATCATGTTATTGCCGCAGCTCTTCCTGAATGCAACAGGGCATGGCCTGTGGGTAATCTCTTTCCCTGGAATATCCTGTATAAGCTTGCACCGGTTCCGGCTGTGTTGCTTGCGGTTTCCGCTTCGCTTGTGTTGTTGATCGGTTTTTTCAAATCTCAGCTCTCCCCTTGGCGTAAGAAAGCGATTTTTATCCTTCTCCTCCTTGCTCTCGGTCCGGGTTTGGTGATCAATGTCGTGCTCAAGGGACATCTCGGTCGCCCACGTCCGCGTCAGATTGTTGAATTCGGAGGCGAGTATGAATTCACGCAGTGTTGGCAGCCCGGAACCGGCGGCAGCAACAGCTCTTTTCCCTCCGGTCATGCCGCAATAGCTTTTTTCCTTATGGCTCCCTGGTTTGTCCTGCGAGACAGGAAGCAGCGGTATGCAGAGGCTTTTTTAATAAGCGGGCTGCTTTTCGGAACCTTGGTTGGAATCGCCAGAATTCTTCAGGGAGGCCATTTTGTCAGCGATATCTTGTGGGCAGGCGGGCTGCTGTATCTCTTAGGAAATTTTTTAGGGCTTGCTTTAGGAGTGTACAAAGGCGGAGCTGCCGATCATTGCAGTGGATGAATTTTTTCTCGCCGGCGAAGTTTTTTTCGACGGAGGAATATGATAAACCCGGGAAGCGAAGCAATAACCGCCACAAAACCGTAGAGCAGGGAAAAGGTCAGGACTCGGGATTTTTCAGCACCGATCAGGAGGAAAAAAGCGACCATTGCGCCTTCGCGTACTCCCCAACCGGCCAGTGATACGGGGAGCAGAGTCAGTAAAATGACCGGCGGGACCATAACCAAATAGACCTGGGCGGAAAAGTTGAGTCCCACACCTTGCCCGAGGAGAAAAAAGGTGCTCATAGAGAGCAGGTGAATCA